>NZ_WHOV01000021.1:0-20227 GCF_009765395.1 Pseudomonas sp. BAV 4579
GGTCTTTGTTTCATCTGCAACACCCTCCTGCTTACGCAGAATCTAGTGTGTTGCATTCACCGGTTGAATCCACAAGCTAAAGGCTGCTTTGGGCGGTATCGATTTCGATCTGAATGTTGGGAATGGCGTTTTTAACAAGATCGAAATCAGTGTCCTGCTTAAATTCCGAGTTATTTAACAGTACATCGACTTTTATGATGGCACCGGCGACAATCAATCAGCTGTGACTTTCTCAGACCGTAACTTCAACGGGCCAAAATACGGTGTTTAATTTCGTCACGGGCATGGCCGATCAGTGACTTGGTCAGGCGTTGCTGCAGCCGATCCGGTGAAACGATCGCAGAAACAGTTGCTTGGATATGCGGCTCGAATCGCACCCCCTGCAGTCGGGTATAGCGCTTGGACGACGCTGTCAGTTGGTCGATGATGGACACCCCTAGCCCTTCCTCAACAAAGTGCGCGGCGACATTCATGAACCGCACATCAATGGAGGGTGTGTAATTTTCCTCGCACTCGCTGTAAGCCCCCAACACCATATTGCTGATACGGCTGGAGGTCCGCGCATTAATCAGTGGATAGCCGCGGAGGTCGCGGGGTGTAATGGTCTCGAACGCTGCCAGTGGACTTTCCACATGGCAAGCACACACCATGTCAAGGTCTGCCAACGGGAGGTATTCCAGCGTTTTTCGTGGTTGCGGTTCGATAGCGAAGCCGATATCGGCGACACCGGTTTCTACGTATTCCAGCACGTTGTCTAGGCGCAGCGTTTCCAGGGAAATGTCGACGTTGTCGTGAAGGCTGCGAAAGCGCGCCAGACTTTGTGGCAACAACGATTCGGACAACTCGGAGGTCGCCACAATCCGCATTCGCCCTCGCCGTCCCGAGCGAAGCTGAGTGGCTGTCTGGTCGATTAATTCCTTGATCAGAAACAACGGCTCCGCTTCTTCCAGCAGGATTTGCGCCTCCTGTGTAGGTATCAAGCGCTTGTTGATCCGCTCGAACAACAAAAAACCCAGATTCAGTTCC
This sequence comes from Pseudomonas sp. BAV 4579, assembly GCF_009765395.1. Taxonomy (NCBI): domain Bacteria; kingdom Pseudomonadati; phylum Pseudomonadota; class Gammaproteobacteria; order Pseudomonadales; family Pseudomonadaceae; genus Pseudomonas; species Pseudomonas sp. BAV 4579. The sequence goes on from NZ_WHOV01000021.1 coordinate 1,027, forward strand.
ACGCTTTTGATCGCGTTGCTGACTGCCGGTTGTGACATGCCCAGATCACGGGCAGCTGCGACGGTTGAGCGGGTGCGCATGACGGATCGAAGAATCTCCAGCTGACGCAAATTCATGATGCATTCCCAGTAGGTGACAAGAATATCTATAGGTTTTGGTTATCAACTATAGCATTAAAATAATTGAAACCAATATTTAGCTCTACGGGAATCAGGCCATAGTATTCATTCAACACATCGACATCCCCATGCCATCCATCACTGCCGGTAATTCCGATCATAACGAATGGGTGCATTGGTCGCGGTACGCCGCCCACTCTTGTTGTTGCAAATCTGCCCTCTACATTTCACTCATTAATGGTGAGGTCTGTTGTGCTGAACAACGTCAAGGTCCTGAGCTTCAATCACTTTCTCGCCGGTCCTATGGCCGCCCAGACGCTGGGCGACCTGGGTGCCGATGTCATCGCCATCGAGCCTTTGCAAGGTGCTTTTCAGCGCAACTGGGCAGTGGCCAATCACTTCGTCGATGGGTATAGCGTCAATCACTTGGCCACCGGTCGCAACAAAAAAAGCCTGGCCGTGGACCTGAAGAGTCCAGAAGGCTTGGCGGTAATCAAACGCTTGGTCGCCGACGCCGATGTTGTGATGGAAAACTTCCGACCTGGCACCATGGAAAAGCTTGGCCTCGGTTACGAAGCCCTGAAAGCGATCAATCCGGGGCTAATCTATGCAGTTGCCAGTGGCTTTGGATCTGACGGCCCCTACAAGCAACGCCCTGGCCAGGATCTCTTGCTGCAAGCGCTCTCCGGTCTTGCTGCAAGAACCGGTGATGCCGACGGCAAGCCAACCCCGGCAGGCCCGGTGATCGTTGATCAACACGCCGCCATGATCTACGCCATGAGTATCTGCGCAGCCTTGTACAACAAAGCCAAGACCGGCGAAGGTCGGCTGGTCGAGGTTAACCTGTATCAAGCAGCGATTGACCTGCAAGGTGAAGGTTTAACAGCTTGGCTTAACGGCGCGCCTTCCGAACACTCGCGGGGTCCCGGCAATATCGCTGCATGGTTCAGCGGCGGAGCCCATGGCATCCACCCCACCGCGGACGGATACATCGCCATTAGCATGGCTGCCAATGGCGCCTTGGCGCAGGCACTGAATTTGCCAGCGCTAAGCGTTATCGACGAAAGCGAAGGTTTTTCCCGGCGTGAAGAAATCGCCGCTATGGTCGGGGCGCGATTGCTTGAGCAAAACACCGCCCACTGGTTGCCGCTGTTGGATGCCGCCGGCGTCTGGAACGCCCCGGTCAACGACTACGCAGACCTGCAGAAAGATCCGCAGCTTATTCATAACCAGGTTTTCCAGACAATACCGGGAGACCATGGCACGCCGATCACGGTCATCAGCCTTCCAGCGCGTTTTGACGGCAAAGCCCCGGATATCAGGATGGCACCGCAACCACTTGGCGCACAAACCCGTGAAATTCTCGCTGCCGCAGGCTACAGCGATACGGAGGTCGAGCAACTTCTGGCTAGCAAAGCGATAGGGGCAGTCTCATGAGTGAGGGGTTAGCCTTGAAGATGCGGGTCGTGAGCTTCTGCCACTATCTGCAAGGTCCGGTGTGCAGCCAGTTCTTGGCCGACATGGGCGCTGATGTGATCAAAGTCGAACCGCTCAAAGGCGCATTCGAGCGTCATTGGTCCGGTGGCAACTCCTATGTAGAAGGTGTTAGCGCCTTCTCGCTGGCGGTCAACCGCAATAAACGTAGCCTCGCGCTGGATCTCAAAAGCACCGAAGGTCTGGCCATCGCCCAAGACCTCATTCGCGATGCTGACGTCGTGCTGGAAAACTACCGCCCCGGCGTGCTGGATCGCTTGGGGCTGGGTTACGAAGCGGTCAAAGCGATCAATCCCGGAATCATCTATGCATCGGCCTCAGGTTTGGGCACTAGCGGACCCGCTTCCAAACGGCCCGGCCAAGACCTGTTGATGCAAGCCCGCTCTGGGCTCGTGGCCGTCACCGGCGGCGGTGACCAAGGGCCTAATGTGGTCGGCGCAGCGGTAGTCGATCAACACGGTGCATCACTATTGGCCATGGGCATTCTGGGAGCCTACGTCAAGAAGCTGCAAACAGGTGAAGGCACTCGCGTCGAGAGCAGTCTGTTTGCCGCCGCCATCGACCTGCAGGTCGAGGCGCTGACCAAGTACTACGCCAGCCCGAACCGTCAGCAGTTGCTCAGGCGCGGGCGCAACGTCGGCAGTTGGTATCACGACGCTCCGTATGGCCTATATGAGCTACAGGACGCCCGTATTGTTTTGTCGATGAACGACCCGGTACGTCTGGCAGAAGCACTGGACAGCGATGAACTGCGTGAACTCCAAGGTATCGACCGCTATCTGGAACGCGATCGCTATGCCGAAGTTGTGGCACGAATACTTGCCCCCTGGCGCTTCGTCGATCTGGCGACGCGTTTTGACGAATATTCGATCTGGCATGAGCGGGTACAGGATTACGAGGAGCTGTTGATCGATCCGCAAGCCGTTCATAACTCAACCTTCGAACAGATCGACGTCCACGGCAAGGCAGCCACGCTGATTCGCCACCCTCTGCGCTATGACGGGCACATTCCTGAACTCAAGCGTATGCCACTGAGTCCGGGTGCAGATAGCAAGGCGGTGCTCGATGAACTGGGCTATAGCGCCGAACGCCAGCAGACACTGATTGAGCAAGGCGTAGTTGGCGCGCCTGGTAGCGACACACCCCATTCCTGAACCATACGAGATCCATGATGATTGATTTTTCCCTGCCGGATGACACCCGGTTGCTGGCAGATACTGTCCAGCGTTTCGTCGAAACTGAGGTGCAGCCCCTCGAAGACATCGTCGAACGTGAAGGTCATGTTCCCGCCGAGCTGCTTGAAGTAGTGCGTGGCAAGGCTCAGGCGCTTGGCCTGTTTGCCATGAACATGCCCGTAGAAGTGGGCGGCGGTGGGCTTACATGTCTGGAGCATTGCCTAGTTGAAGAACAGTTGGGCAAGACCACTGATGCATTGATCCGCCGAGTATTTGGCCAAGTTTATCCGATGTTGATGGCCTGTCATGGCGAGCAAATCGAACGCTACCTGATGCCTACTGTGCGTGGCGAGAAAATCTGTGCCATGGCTATCACCGAGCCAGGAGCCGGTTCAGACGCGGCATCAATCAGCACGACTGCGCACCTGGACGGTGATGAATGGGTCATAAATGGCAGCAAGCACTTCATCAGTGACGGGGATATCGCCGACTACACCATTGTCATGGCGTTGACCGACCGGGAAAAACGATCTCGCGGTGGCATCACCCTATTCCTGATCGACAAAGGCCATCCCGGGTTCACCATGGCCCGCACTCAACCCATGATGGGGCACCGCGGCTACGGCCACGCCGAGTTGTTTTTCGAGAACTGTCGTATTCCGAAAGACGCTGTACTGGGCGAGATCGGTAACGGCTTCAAACTGATTATGCAAAGCGTGTTGCAGATTCGTCTGGCCCACATCGGTGCTCGCGCAGTGGGCATGGCTCAGCGTGCCATGGAGATGATGCGCGTGTATGCCGGCGAACGACGTCAGTTCGGCCAGCCTATTGGCGATTTCCAGATGGTGCAGAAAATGATCGCCGACTCCGCCACGGAAATCTTCGGGGTGAAGATGATGGTGCTCAACGCTGCTTGGGAAATCGATCAAGGTCTGGAGCCTAGAGATAAAGTCTCGATGATCAAGGTCGCGGCCTCAGAAATGCAGGGCCGGGTGATCGACCGCGCCATCCAAGTCTTCGGTGGCATGGGGTACGCCAAGGAATTGCCGTTGGAGCGGATGTACCGGGATGCACGTGTTACCCGAATCTATGACGGGACTTCGGAGATCCACCGGATGCTGATTGCCCGTAGCACCATCAAGAACGGCCTGAACCTTTAAGGAGTCGAACCATGTCACAAATCAATGAGCTCAGCTTGGGTAGTTCTTTTTCTTTCCGCAAGACAATGAGCGTCGCTGAGCAAGCCATGTTCACCGGCATTAGCGGCAACATGGCACCACTCTACGTGGACAAGGTCAAGGCACAACAAGCTGGTGCGGCCAACATGGTGGTTTTTGAATTGGCAGCCGCATCTCTGGCGACCACCTGCATCAATCGTCTGGGTGGCGCGAGCCGCCGTATTGCCAGCTTTGATGTCAAGTTTCCTGCACCTTTACTTGTGGGCGACACCCTTGAAGCTAAAGCAGTGGTCGAAGCAATCGATGGCACCACCGTGCACTGCACAATTACAGGCACCGTGGTCGGTTCCGGCGTCTTAGTTTTCACAGGCAGTGCGACTCTGGTTGCTTTCAACGGGTTGGGCTGAGCATGTATGACCTCAAATCTTTTGATGACCTGAGCGTCGGCGACCGCGTCAGTATCGGCAAAACCATCACTGAAGCCGATGGCTCCCTCTACATCGCAGCCACCGGCGACTTTGGCCCGGTGCACATTGACGAGATGTTCGCCAGCAGCACCCGTTTTGGCCAACGCCTGGCACCAGGGATCATGGTCGCGGGATTGTGCACCAGCATCCTGACCAGCGAATTGGCGGGCATCATCGGTGTGTCGATCGAAGATCGCTTCTGGTTCACCGGTCCAGTGTTCTACGGCGACACCCTGACCTTCGAAGTATGGATTGCCGAAAAGGTCGAAGAAAACCGGACGCTGATCTGGGAGGCGAGCGCGTGCAATGAGTCTGGCCAAGAAATACTTAAGGCACGTGCGACGCTGAAATTCCCTCGACGCAAGCCCCAATGAGAGCAACCGGATGACTGACGAATCGTTCATTCACATCGTGCGAGTAGACATCGACCCCGCCCACGAGAAGGACTTCAATCATTGGTACGAGCATGAGCACTTTCCAGACCTTGCGGCCTGCCCGGGTTGGACTCCAATCAAACGCTTCGTCTCTCTGGGGGAGGGACCAAAATATGCCGCGATGTACAGGGTCGAAGGCACTTGGGCTTATGACACCCCGCAATTCTTAAAAGTGAAGGGGTTCGGTCGTTTCGCCCCCTTCGTCAAGAACTTCACCCGTTTGCAATTGAAAGAACTGCCCTGAACGCAATTGCCGGGCGGGACGTTGATACGGCCAGCCCGGCGAGATAATTGCATCCGTGAAATAAACCAATTTGGGTAAAGATCATGTTCAGTCGTATTCCTGCTTTCGGTATCGCAGCTACCTTCCTGCTGGCTTCATCTGCTGCAAACGCTTGCACCCCAGGCATTGCCGAGCAAAACCTGATTGAGCCTGGCAAGTTGCAACTGTCCATCAATCCGACCAATCCGCCACAGCAGTTCGTGGACAAAGACGGAAAGCTGCAAGGCCTCAATGTTGAACTGACGGAGGCCATGAGCAAGCGTCTGTGCACCAACATTGAACTGGTACGCATGGACTTTCCCGCGATGATCCCGGCGATGAACGCCGGCCGAATCGACGGTATGAACACCGGGATGTTCTGGACCGCAGACCGCTCAAAGCTGATGTATCTGGTGCCTTACAGCGTGCAGTCTGTGTCGGTGGTTGCCAACCCGAAGGACGCCAAGCCACTGGGTTCTCTGGACGATCTGGCAGGCAAATCGGTGTCAGTCGAGGCCAACAGCTACCAGTACAGCTTCCTTCAAAAACAGAATGAAGCGCTTGTTGCCAAAGGCCTTCAGAAAATGGAACTGCGCTCGTTCCCGACGGCCACCAACGTGATCTCTGCAATGTTCGCCGGACAGGTCGACTACTCGGCACTGGTAGACAGCGTTGCCCGCGATCTGGTCAAGCGTGAGCGCGTAACTGAAGTGCTGCCCGGTCAAGGCTTGAGCCGCACTGCAATGGCGTTTCGTAATAAGGCGGTTGCCGAAGCCGTGGCCAAGACACTGACCGAAATGCGTGCTGATGGGAGCTACCAGGCCCTGTTCGAGAAATTCAGTCTGACCCCATTACCGGCGCAAGACACTATTCGCATTGACGGCCCCGGCCCGACCTGACCGATGGAGAGTGTCTGGCGATGAAATTCGATATCTCTGCATTCTTCGGTTACCTGTTCAACGATTTCCTTGTTGGCGGTGTGGTGACCACCCTTTGGCTAACCATAGCTGGAGTCATAGGCGGCTTGTTGCTGGGGATGTTGATCGCCATGCTGCGCATGTCGAAAAATAGCCTTGCCGCTTACTTTGCGCGCTTCTACATCTGGTTCTTTCGCGGCACGCCGTTGTTGATCCAACTGGTTGTTATTTATACAGGACTGCCGCAGCTCGGCATCAAGTTCAGCGTGCTCGAGTCAGCACTGATCGGTTTAATCCTGAACGAGTCGGCGTACATGGCCGAGATCGTGCGCAACGGATTTTTGGCAATTCCCGACGGACAGCGCGAGGCTGCCTGGGCACTTGGGGTTCCCCGTTGGCTGATCGCCCTGCGCATTACATTGCCGCAGGCGTTCCGGCTGATGATCGCGCCGCTCGGAAACTCGGTGAACTCGCTTCTGAAGGCGACTTCTCTAGCATCAGTCATCTCGGTTGAAGAAGTCATGCGGCGCAGTGACATGTTGATGCAAGAACATTTTCAGGTTTTGGAGGTTTATGCCGCAGCAGCGGTGTTCTATCTGATTCTGACTTCGGTGTGGGACGTCATCCAGCGCGGCTTGGAGAAGCGTTTTTCACGCGCCCATATCCGCCCGACACCCCAAGGCGCTCCCGCTGTAAAGTCGCTGCCTGAACCCGTGCGAGGACTCGAACGATGAGCGTGAACTCAGTGACTAGCACGACACCCATGCCTCCGCCAGGCAAAGGCCCAATTCTTGTGGACATCCTTGATGTCGATAAATATTACGGCAACACCCAGGTCCTCCACGGCGTGACATTGACCGTACGCAAAGCAGAAAAGGTCGTGGTATGCGGACCATCGGGCTCGGGGAAGTCGACTCTGGTGCGGTGCATCAACGGCCTGGAGTCATTTCAGGGCGGAACCATCCTGGTTGATCGTACAGACATTTCCTTACCACGCGAGCTGGACCGCATTCGTGCGGATATCGGCATGGTTTTCCAACAGTTCAACCTGTTCCCACACATGACTGTCCTGGAGAACTGCATGTTCGCCCCAGTCTGGGTACGCAAAATGTCCCGTGAACAGGCCAGGGAGTTGGCCATGCACTACCTGCACACCGTGCGCATTCCCGACAAGGCCGGCATGTACCCCGGCCAGTTGTCGGGGGGCCAGCAGCAACGTGTAGCGATTGCACGGGCGCTGTGCATGAAGCCCAAGCTGATGCTCTTTGATGAGCCCACTTCGGCGCTTGACCCGGAAATGGTCAAGGAAGTACTTGATACCCTGGTCGAGCTGGCTGAATCAGGCATGACCATGGTCTGCGTTACTCACGAAATGGGCTTCGCTCGGCAAGTCGCTGACCGCCTGGTGTTTATGGACCATGGCCGTGTTGTCGAGGATGGTCCACCTTCACAGATCTTCGACGCGCCGCAAACTGAGCGGCTCAAGACCTTCCTTTCTCAGGTGCTCTAACACCTGTTGCGGGCTCGGTGGCTGTATACCGCGCCCGCTGTTCCCTACCTCAGCGGAGCTTTTTTCAATCGCCGCTTGAAGGCACTGCGCCGGTCAGTGAAAATCAGTCGCCTGAACCCTCAGGATACCTCTCGCACGCACTCGTGTGACGGGCTCTGCACCAAACCGGAACCACATACATGAGCAGCAATACCGAACAGGACGAGAGCGGTAACAATGCCGTCGATCAGGCTGTTGAGCGCATCCGAACCATCATTCTGACGGGGAAGTACGCACCTGGTGAGCGTCTCAAAGTCGGTGAGCTGTCCAAAGAGCTCAACATAAGTGCCATGCCAATGCGTGAAGCACTGCGCAAACTCGAAGGTCAGGGGCTGGTAGAAATAGAGCCTAACCGTGGCGCTACGGTGCGCAAACTGGACAGCCAGTTCATTCAGGACTGCTGGGAGATTAATGCCGAGCTACAGATACTCGCTATCAGACGCTGCATCCACGCGCACACGCTTACCCTGAGCAAAATCGAGGAGCTACAGCGGCTCTGTGATGCTTTCGACGAGGCGGTAGAAAGTGGCGAACGCGCTTCGAGCGTAAGGATCAACCGCGAACTACACACACGAGTGGTCGAGCTGGGCGGCAATAAGGAGGCGCTGCGTATCTTCAATCTCGGATGGGAGTTGATCAGTGCCTTCCGCATGCAATTTGGCTACGGCGCGAATCGGGAACGCAACCTGATGCGTGAACACCGCATATTAGTCGACGCGCTATACCGGCAGGATATTGCGATGGCTGAGTCAGCTATTCGCCTGCAGCAAGCAGGCGCCATTGAGGATCTCATGTCACGTATGGCCCAGCGCGCCGACTGAGATCTCGTCGCTGACCGCCGCCAGGCATCAATGCGCGATGCATAGCGGCGGCGCAAAGAGGCTTACAAGAGAGAGATGGGGTAATTCACGATAACCCGATTTTCGTTGTATTCGTTGGTGCCGAAATCGCGTCGGATTGTCGACTGACGCCACCGCATTGAAAGGTCCTTGAAGGTCCCCGACTGCACAACATAAGCCACCTCCGACTCGCGCCCGTACTCGCTCCCATCGTCAACCTGCGAGGTCTTTACGTTGGTACCCTTTAGGTAGCGGGTCATAAAGCTCAGTCCAGGAACACCATAGGGGGCCATGTTGATGTCGTAGCGCAGTTGCCATGACTTCTCGTGCGGATTGTCGTAGCTGTTGTTGAAGGTATCGTTGACTAGAATCCCCGCAGCATTATTCCCGACCTTGAACCAACCGTTATCCCCATCAACCTTCTGCAGACCCAGCGAAAACGTATGCGCCCCGTACAGTACGGAGAACATCGAGGAGAAGGTCTTGTTGTTGACGTCCCCTGCCTTCGCGCTTCCCGCCTCGTCGCCCCAGAAATACTGAACCTTGGCGCTCAACGCCAGCTGGTCTGTGATTGCCTGGTTGTGGTAGACGGCCAGATACTTCTGGTTATACACATCTTCCAGCTCGCCATACCATGCGCGCAGCGTCGTGCGTTTGTTATTGAGGCTGTAGTCACCGCCTGCAACGGTAAAATGATCTCCGGTACTTCCGCTGACCTGGTTCAGCGTCAACTTTTCCATACTGTCGTCGTTCCGCGCCGCACTGCGGTTAAAGCGTCCGGCTGAAAGTATCAGACCATCCACTTCGCGGGATGTCACCAATCCCCCCTCAAAAGTCTGTGGAATCGCTCTCCCATCGTCGGAAGCGAATACTGGAGTGTCGACCATGAACTCGCCGTACTTCAGTTCAGTTTTGGAAATGCGCATCTTCGCCGCGCCGCCTAGGCGACCGAAATCGTCAGCCGGACGACCATCATCGCGCACAGGAATAATGGTTCCAGTGGTCCCCCGACCACCATCGAGCTTGAGCGCCCACTTACCTAAAACATCTACCCCAAAACCTACCGGGCCCTCGGTAAACCCCGAACGGTAATTGAAGATGAAACTTTGCGTCCACTCCTGAGATTTGTTCTGCGCATTACCTTCATTACTCTAGGAACGATTGATGAAGAAGTTACGCAGTTGCAGGCTTGCTGTGGAGCCGTCTATGAATCCGGTGTCTGACGCTGCATTGCTTAAGCCGCTGTAGGACAACGCGGCCAGGGACAATAGTTTGATACCAGTGAATTTACGCATGGAGCTCCCCAAAACAAAGTCGGTCTTGAATAAATGGCAGGACGCATGCAGTCAGGCATCGACACTTGGGGGTGGCTGGATTGATTCGCGGTGGACACGATTCCGGCTCTGTTACGCGTTTGCTTACCTCCCGAGGGGCAGAGGCGGCGACAACCAAGCGAAATTGATACGACTCAACTTAAAAATATCGACTCTTGATCAAATCAATGACTTTAAAGTTTATTTCGGATTGAAAATCTTGACGGAAACAGATTATTTTATGACAAAGGCGCCGTCAAATATTATATTTGATATTCATTGCCGTTTTTTTGTTTGGATTTGATCAATATTCGCGCCGAGGGCCAAATCTGTTGTGGATTCTCGCCCTTCGCACCGCCGCCACGACCAGCCCGACAGCGACCCATCAACTTCACCGAGGTGCTTGTATTGAACACTGACAGCCAAAACCCTACTCCCGGTTTTGCCCAACAACGCATGCGAGACGGGGCCCTGATCTTGTTCTCCGATCAAGGCTATGCCGCAGTCAGCTTGAGGACTCTGGCATCCTCGGTCGGTGTTCAAGTGGGTGCGCTCTATCATCATTTTGATGGCAAGCAGGCATTGTTATTTGATCTGATTGAGGAGTATGAAGAGGCTCTTGCCGACACTTTGGATCAGGCTGTATCAACGGGACGGTGTAGCCTCGCAACCTATCTGGAGAACTACATCCGTTTTGTCCTCCTACACCCTCGTGAGGCCCAACTGGCCACTCAGGAGTTGAGGCACCTAAGCTTCGATCAGCAGAGACATATTGAAGATATTCGCTGGCGCTATCGGATGCCGCTGTGGCAGTGGGTACGAACCCATACCTCCTGCGACGATACCCGTGCACTGGTGGTCTACGGTGTCCTTGCCTTCGTTGCAGGTTTGCCATCCTGGCCTGGGGCTCGGCAACAAGCGGCTACCGAACACCAAGTCATGGTATTCAAGGAGATGGCGCTCGGTATGTTTGATACCGCGCGCTACAAAGCTCCTTAACGAAGGTTATTCACCCATGTCACCAGCAGTGGGCAATAGGTGGTGATCAGCAATGCAACGACCAGAACCAGCAGAGGCAATCCCACCTGTCGAGAGACTTGCACCACACTCCGCCCGGCCACTGTCGCAGCGACAAACAGGGTGCTGCCATAAGGAGGCGTCAACATACCCACTGACAGATTCATCACCACAATCACGCTGAAGTGCACGGGATCAATCCCTACCTGTCGTGCGAGAGGCATTAGCATCGGCATGACGATCAGAATCGCCGAGATCCCCTCCATGAAGGTGCCAATCAGCAGCAACATAACGTTTACCACCAACAGGAACAGGATCTTGTCGTCGGCGAAGACGCCCAAGTATTCCCCTAGCAATTGCGGAACGTTCTGGCTGGTGATCAGCCAGGCAAATACGCTTGCGGTGGAAATGACGACCATCACCGCCGCCGACATTGCCGAGGCGCGCAAAAGCATCCCTGGCAGCTCGCGAAACTCCAGTTCACGGTAGATATATCGTCCGACCAGAATACTCATGAACACCGCCACGCCCGCAGCCTCAGTAGGCGTCATCACACCGCCGACGATCCCACCAATCAACACGATTGCAATCACGCCGGCAGGAATGGCTGACACGGCCGAGCTGATCACCCGCTTGAAGCAGAAAGGAATACTGTCCTCGTAAACTGCACCGCCTTTGCGCACGTGCCAGTAACAGGCAAACATCAGCCCAGCGCACATCAACAGCCCCGGCACGATACCGCCCAGGAACAACGCACCGATAGATACATTGGAGATGGTGCCAATCACTACCATCATGATGCTCGGCGGTATGACCGCCCCTATACAACCGCCTGCGGCCAGGATCGCACTGGCAAAATCAATGTTGTAATCGCGGCGCTTCATTTGCGGCAATGTCATTGAACCTATCGCCGCAGTATCCGCCGAACCTGACCCTGAAACTGCTGAGAAACCTGTGCACGCCAGCACCGAAACGAACAGCAGGCTGCCGCGAATCCATCCAACGAGCGACGTAGCGAAATCGATGAACCGACGGGCAATTCCTCCCTTCTCCATGATCAAGCCGGCGAGCACGAAAAACGGAATCGCCATAATAGTGAAGCTTTCCAGTCCGCCATAAATACGCTGGGTGACGATTGCCATAGGCACACCGCTGGCCATCAGGGCTATTGCTGCAGCAATGCCAAGACAGAACACCACAGGCGTACCAATTAGAATCAACACAACAAAGGCCGCCAAGGCCAAACCGATGATCATCAGTTGACCTCCATCTGATCGAGCGCCTGCTCTTCAGGCTTGCCGGCACGCCAGCGCTTGACTGCATAAAGCAGGATTTCAAGGGCGAAATACAAGCAACCCACCGGTATGGCGTAGTAAGGCACAGACATCGGAATTTCCAGTGCCGGCGACGTCTGATACTGGCCGATCTCCAGCAGAGGTAAGCCGCCGAGCAACGTCACTCCCAAAAACCACAGGCATGCTGCCGCGCTGACCACCACCAGAGCTCGGTACACCGGTCGTGACAGCTTTTGAGCCAGCAGATCCATTGCGTTGTGCAGATTCATACGCATCGCAACGCCCGCTGCGAGCATCACCATCCATACTTGGGCGAAGGTGGCGGCCTCGACGATGGACCCGGTTGAAAAATTGAACACATAGCGACCGATTACCTGCACCAGGATCGACACGCACATGAAGCCGTACAGCAGGATAATCAGGCTATCGATTACCTTACGCAGACCGGCCAGTAGTTTGTTTGACATGATTCATTCCCCAGGGAGCCGATCAGTTAGCGCCGGTCAGAAGTTTCAGCTGACGCTGTTGCTCAGGTGTCTTGGCGAATTCGGCATATGTACTCTTGGCCGCTTCACGGAAAGGAGCCAGGTCTGGATAGGTGACGTTGACGCCAGCCTCCTTGAGTTTCGCAAGCAGGGCTACATCACCGTCGGCATAAGCCTTACGCTCGACTTGTGCGGACTCATTAGCTGCCTGAATGATCGCTTGCTGGATGTCCTCGGGGAACGACTTGAGACGCTTCTCGGAAATGAGTAACTCGGCTACTAATGCCGTCCATGAGATCTGTGCATAGTTCGGTGCCACCTCATAGAACTTTTGTGAGTAGTAGTTGGAGTTAGCTGCCTCAGCTCCATCCACCACACCGGCCTCAATTGCACCGTACAGTTCGTCGTAGTTCGTTGGCGTCGGGTTTGCGCCGAAGGCTTTCCACGCGGCGATATGAGAGGGAACCTGAATGGTGCGGACTTTCATATTCTTCAAGTCATCGATACTGTTGACCGGCTTTTTGCTAAGCAGATGACGGATACCTGCATCGTAGTAAGCCAGTACATGGAAACCTCGCTTGGAGACTTTCTGTTTCAGCTCGTCACCCACCGGCCCGTCGAGTGCAGCGTAAAAATGCGCGCGGTCAGGGAAGAGGTAAGGCAAATCAAAAATGCCGACGCTGGGTTCGAAGTTATAGAGCACACCATTGGCCGACACAGCGACATCGACCGTACCCAGCAGCAGCCCCTCGGTCACAGACTTCTCATTACCCAGCTGGCTGTTTGGATAGATAGTGGCGTCGACGCGGCCTTTTGACAGAACCTTTACGCGCTCTACGAAGGTTTGCAGCCCGATCTGGTAGGGTTCGCTTGGTTGCGCCGAGTGGCTTATCTTGAGGTTGTATTCGGCGGCTACGGCCGACAATGAAACGCTGCTTGCAGCGAGCATCGAGCAGAGCAAACGGGTGAGCTTTTTCATGAGTCTTCCTGCAAATGGGGTGATTGAGCAATCCGATACGCATCCGCGGTCACTACGACCTGACGATAAGATCAAGCGCCTCCAATGCACTGCGCAGCCCGGTCATACGGGCTTGCGGCAGCGGTAGGCGAGGCGCTCGCGGCAGACCGACCGGCATGCCGATCATGGCCAGCGCAGCCTTGGTTGCAGATACGTAAAGATCGCCGCTGAGGGCATCGAGCAAAGGCAGTAGACGGTTATAAAGCGCTCGTCCGGCTTGGGTGTCTTGCCGGTCGACCGTGGTGGTGAATAGCTGCGTTGACAGCGCTGGCGCGATGTTGGAAAACACCGAAACGTATCCTTGTGCCCCGGCCAGGTAACTTTCCCACGGGTGGTAACCCGCAAAGACAGTCACGCGCTCGCCGCACAAACGCAGAATCTCGTTCACTCGCGGTACGCTGCCGCTGGACTCCTTTATGTAGGAAATGTTGTCGATTTCGGCCAGGCGAGCTACCAGATCTGCGCTGATATCGACGTTGGCAGTATTTGGATTGTTGTAGACCATAACCGGCAGGCCTATAGCTTCAGCTACCCGCTGGTAGTGCACGAAGATTTCGTCGGCACTAGGTGATGAGTAGAAGGGCGGCACCACCATGACGCCATCGGCACCTGCACGCTCAGCCTCCTGGCTGAACGCTACCGCCTCATCTGTCCACTCTGCAGCGGTGCCCACTACAACTGGGACCCTACCAGCGGCTTGGTCGATGACCACGCCCGCAACCTGAATCCGCTCATTTCGGGTGAGCGACAAGAATTCACCGGTGCTGCCGAGGGGAATCAAACCCTGCGCACCCTGCTTAATCTGCCAGTCAACAAATTTGCGTAAACGGGACTCGTCCACTCGGCCAGCCTCATCGAAGGGCGTGACCATCACCGTGTAGCTGCCCCTGAATTCGTCCATGTCACCCCCTCGAAATTAGCGATTGATCGACTACCGCCAAAGTGCTCCATGCATAGATATAATATCTCGTATTTAAATTGACATTTGATCAAACCGAATGTCAACCTTATCACCACATTATTTGGCGCTGGTCGCTTTCAACGAGCGGATCACGGCTGTGAGGGGGAGAGAGAGTGCCTTACATCGAGGTGTATGATTTCGACGCTGACACTGCGCAAAGGACCGCGGCCACAAGGGCAATCACTGATTCGCTGGCCCGCGCCTATGACATCTCCGCCAGCATCATCACGGTGTTCTTTCACAGCGTGACGCCGCAAAACTACGGGCATGAAGGTTTTTTTGGTGATCAGGCGGCACCGGGAAGAATATTCATAAAGCTGCACGCCTACCCCAGATCTGATCAGATGCGCCGAAATGCCGCTGTTCTCATCACAGCATCGGTCGCCGCTGCTTATGGGGCTTCTCCCGCTTGTATCGCGTTGTATTTCCTCGAGCGCCAAACCAATGAAGTGGCCCACGCCGGCAGGCTCGCCTGCGACGAATAACAGACTGCCATCTGCGCTAAACCAGTGATCAGGAGAATTCACCATGCATCGTTTCTATAGTCAGGATCAGCAAATGCTGCTCGACAGCGTGCGCCGTTTCGTCGAAGCGGCGGTCAAGCCGGCAGCTGCCGCCATAGACCGTGAAGACCAATTCCCTCGAGCGCTGTACAAAGGTTTGGCCGAGCTAGGCCTATTTGGTGTCTCGCTGGCTGAAAACGCGGGCGGTAGCGGTATGGACACAACCAGCGCATGTATCGTGATGGAAGAGATTGCCAGAGGCTCGGGAGCCCTGGGTAATGCGTATGCGATCCCGGTCGAAGCGGCGCACTTCCTGCACCAGCACGGTAATGCTTTTCATCACGGACTGATCGGTGGTGTCCTCAGCGGCGACCTGATCCCGGCCACTGCGGCGACAGAACCCGACTGCGGCTCAGACGTTGCTGCTATGCGCACCGTAGCCGAGCGCGACGGCGATGAATATGTAATCACCGGTACTAAAGCCTGGGTGACCTTCGGCGCCATAGCCGACTTCATCATGGTGTTTGCAAAGACTGACCGCCAGGCGGGGCACAAAGGCATTAGCTGTATCCTGGTCGAAACTGATCGCCCAGGAGTGAGTAAGGGCAAGTCCGAAGAACTGCTGGGCATGCATGGTTTGGAAGATTGCCAGATCAGTTTTGACCAAGTCCGCGTACCAGTGAGCAACCGCTTGGGTGGCGAGAACGAAGCCTTCAAAATGGCCATGGGTAACTTCAATTTCTCGCGCTTGCTGATGTCGGCCATGGCGCTGGGCATGGCCCAGGCCGCCATGGAGGATGCGATCGAATACGCAGCCAGCCGTGTTCAGTTCGGCGAAGCCATCATCAAGTTTCAAGGTATTCAGTTCATGCTGGCCGATATGTCCAAGGACATCGCCGCTGCCCGCCTGCTGATCCATCACGCCGCCCGCTTGGCCGATGCAGGCTTCCCGATAGCCAAGGAGGCGGCACACGCCAAGTTGTTTGCCACTGACATGGCCATGCAGCACGTATCCAACGCTCTGCAGATCCATGGAGGTAATGGCTACTCGAAGGAATATCGCATTGAGCGCATTTTCCGCGATGTGCGCCTGGCGCAAATCTACGAGGGCACCAACCAGATCCAGCGACTCATCATCGCCCGCCAACTGGAAAAAGAATATCTCTGAACGATGCCCACCCATTGGCCTACTTGTCAGGAGTTTGTATGAGCGTTACTCACCCGGCACTACGCGGCGTTACCGTTGCGACTGTCCTGCCCTTTACCGATGACCTGGCGATTGACTGGACCAGCTACAGCCGCCTGTTGGAGTACTGCGCAACGCCCGAGGACGTTAGCGCGATCTTCGTCAATGGCCACGCTGGTGAAGGGGCGACTTTGTCTCCTGCGGAACGCATTGAAGTGATCAAGCGAACACGCACCTTCATCGGCGATTCGACGCCGTTGCTGACCGGCTTGATTGCCTTTTCGACAAATGATGCTGTGGAGCAGGCCAAAGAAGCGGAACAGAACGGCGTTGACGTTGCCGTGATCTTCCCCATGCCGCAATTCGCCGCGGGTGCCGCTACTGACCCCCGCTATGTTCTTGATTTGGTGGACGAGGTACTGAACGCCACCTCGCTGCCCGTTTCGATATTCCAGCAGTCGCTGGCGTCGGGCAGTGGTTTCAGCACGGCTGTGTTGGTCGAGCTTGCCGAGCGTGATCGTGTCATCGCTATCAAGGAAGGTAGCGGCGACATTGGCGTGTACGAAGACAATTGGCGCACGCTCAAGGCCTTACGCCCGGACATCGCTATCCTGGCGTCCAACTACCACTGGATGTTTGCTCAGATGGCAACAGGCGCCGACGGTATTCTATCTGGTATGGGCAGCATGATTCCCCAACTGCTGTGCAGCCTGTGGCAAGCCAGCGAGGCCGGCGATTTGGCTGCAATGCGCCAGATAAACGATCGTCTTTACCCGCTGGTGCGTACGATTTACGGCGCGCCGCCGCTGATCGACATGCACACGCGACTCAAGGTCGGGCTTCAGCACATGGGCGTTATCGCCAGCGCCCGACCTCGCAAACCACTCTTGGATATTCGTCCCGACGTCGCCCAGCGAATCATCCAGGCCGTAGATGCAGCTGGCCTGCGCTGCAACTGACAGGAGATCTGCCATGCCCTCAACCTTGGCCGTGGACCTGTATTACGAAGATATCGAGATCGGCCGTGAAATCACCACTGCTACGCATATGCTCACAGCTGAAGATGTAAAAACGTTCGCCGTCTTAACGCGTGACCATCATCCTCTGCATACTGATCCGGACTATTGCCGAAGCACCGCTTTTGGCCGAGTAATCGCACATGGTTTGCACGGCCTGGCGCTGATGGAGGGTCTTAAGACCGAACTGCGGCTGTTTGAGAACACCTCAGTGGCATCACTGGGCTGGAACAATGTCCGCTTCAATGCGCCGATCTTCCCGGGGGATACGCTGCATGTGAAAGTGCGCTTTGAGGGCAAACGAGAAAGCCGCAGCAAGCCATGCGGCATTGTCGAAGAACGCCTGTGGTTACTTAACCAGCAGGGTGAAGTAGTTATCGAAGCCGAGCATACCGCCATGCTCAAACGGCGTCATTGAGCATGCCCCGCTCTGTGGGGCCTGACAACGAGTCTTCGGCGGAGCTGGAAGAAGACTGGCGCGCACCGCAAGTCGGTGATGAAGCTGCCGTCACCTCGGTTGACCAAGCATCGGCGCTGATTCGTCAATCCATTCTTTCCGGCCACTTCGCCCCAGGCGAGCGCCTGATCGTCTCTAGCCTGGTAAAGCAGTTTGCGCTAAGCCCCATGCCCCTGCGTGAGTCGCTGCGCAAACTGGAAGGTGAAGGCTTGGTCGAGATAATGCCGAACCGCGGCGCGTTCGTTCGCACCCTGGATCGGCATTTCATCGTCGATCTTTTCGAGATCAACACTGAGTTGCGCATCTTCGCACTGCGACGCAGCATCCGAAGCATTACTCTGGACAAACTCGAGGGGCTGAGAACGCTGGCTGACGCTTATCAGGACGCTATCAACACCGGAAAATTTCGCAAGGGGCTGCGCCTTAACCGCGATTTCCATGCGCGCGTCGTGTCATTCGGCGGTAATGCCGAGGCATTGCGTCTGTTCCTGCGTGGTTGGGAACTAATTGGAGCCTTTCGTCTGCGCTTCGGCTACGGCTCGGGCAGAGAGAAAGGTTTTGCTCGCGAAAAACACTTATTGCTGGATGCCCTGGGGCGCCAGGACCTACAGCTGGCCGAAGCCATTCTGCGTATGCAACATGCCGCAGCTATGGATGATCTGCTAGATCGCTTCGCAGTCGTCGAGGCCGACCGCCTCCACACTGACCAACGAGAGAATTAAGATGAATCCAGTTTTAAAGATTGAACCTCTGAGTGCAGAAGCCTTCGCCCCGTTTGGCGAAGTGATCGAAACCGAGAACCGTGACTACTTCATGATCAATAACGGTTCGACTCGGCGCTACCATCAACTGACAACGGTCGATACCGGACCCGAAGATGGCCGCTGCATCATCAGTATCTTCCGTGCAAAAATGCTGGATTATCCACTTACCGTAAGCATGCTCGAGCGCCACCCGAATGGTAGTCAGGCATTCATTCCCCTGAAAAACCAAGCCTTCCTGATTGTGGTGGCCACTGGTGGCGAGACACCGGATGAACGCACTCTGCGAGCATTTCTGAGCAACGGCCGCCAAGGCATCAACTATGGTAGAGCCGTCTGGCATCACCCTGTACTGGCGCTGGATAACGATGACGAATTCTTGGTCGTCGACCGTGCCGGCACGCTTGCCAATTGCGATGAACGCTGGCTTGAACAACCCCGGATGCTTTCCCTGCCGGCACTGCCTTCGGTTTGAAAAAAATTACCATGCTGTCTGTACCCAGCAGGAAGTCTGGAGCGCATTCACAACCGCCGACGAGAAAATGACTTGATCAGGTGCTACATAGGCCTCTCCGCACAAGGCTAATCAAGCTTCGTAGTGAGTCAATAACAAGGCAGCTTTCGGCTGTGGATTCAACCGGTGAAAGCAACACACTAGGGCTTGTCTGAAAAGTCGTGTTTGCTAGCCTGTTCCTGTGATCGCAATGGAGACCGGCATGACTGGGCGTTACGAGCTTTCGAATCAGCAGTGGGCG
>NZ_WHOV01000205.1:0-5176 GCF_009765395.1 Pseudomonas sp. BAV 4579
GACCGGCGGCGAGGCCGGCCGGGGTCTCGTCGACCTTGACCGCGGCGGCGCCGAGGCTGGGCAGGCCGGGGGCCATGTCTTGGCCGCGGCCCCATTGCTGCAGGTGGGTGTCGGTGATCTGCGGACCATAGACGTCGCTGCGGATGTCGTCGGTCATGGGGTAATGACGACGGGTCATGCGCCCGGCCACCCACCAGCCGATCAGGGCCAGCACGGCGGTGATCGGCAGGCCGAACAGCAGCACCCGACCCAGGTCGGCGCCCAGCTGGCCGGCGGCGGCCACGGCGCCCGGGTGGGGCGGCAGCATGGCGTGCACCGTGAGCATGGTGGCGCACATCGGCAGGGCGAAGACGATCAGCGGCTTGCGCGCGGTGCGGGCGATGCCATAGGCCAGCGGCATCAGCACGATCACGCCGACTTCGAAGAACACCGGGATGCCGACCAGGAAGCCGGCCAGGGTCAGGGCCAGCGGCGTGCGTCTGTTGCCGAAGCGCTCGATCAGCGTCTTGGCCAGGGCCTCGGCACCGCCGGAGAGTTCGATGATGCGGCCGATCATGGCGCCCAGGGCGATGATAATGGCGATGTGGCCGAGGATCTTGCCCATGCCGCCTTCGATGGTGGCGACCAGCTTGGACGGTTCCACGCCAGCGGCCAGGGCCACCAGGATGCTCACCAGCATCAGCGCCACGAAGGGCTGGAATTTGTACTTGAGAACCAGGAACAGCAGCAGGGCGATGCCCGCCGCGGCGATGAGGACCAGCAGCAACGGACTCATGAACGGGACTCCGGGCGGGTAGGGCTGACGACGTGGGACATGGCACTTTCCTCGCTATTGTTGTTTTTCCAGGGCAAGCCGATCCCGCGACGGCCGGCGAGGGCCATCGTGGGGGTATTGCGGTGGCGCGGGCTTCAGGTCACCAGACGGCGCCGAAGGTCTCCGCCAGTTCGGCCAGGGCGGCGGCATCGAGCGGCGCCGGGCGCGGCTCGCTGAGCAGCCACAGCCGCGCGGTTTCTTCCAGCTCCTCCAGGGCGAAGCTGGCCTTGCTCACGCTGCTCTCCCAGACCACCGGGCCGAGGCGTTCAAGCATCACGCCCCGGACCCGGTTGGCCAGTTGCGCCACCTGCTCGGCGACGCTGGCGGCGCCGGGGCGGGCATAGGGGATCAGCGGGATATGGCCGACCTTCATCACCTGGTAGGGGGTGATGGGCGGCAGGATGTCGTCCGGGCGCCAGACCCCGGCCAGGGTCAGGGCCACCAGGTGGGTGGAGTGGGTGTGCACCACGCCGCCCACGCCGGGATTGCGGTCATAGACCTGGCGATGCAGGGCCAGGGTCTTGGATGGCTTGTCGCCGAAGACCCAGTCGCCGTCCAGGCCGACCTTGGCGATGGCCGCCGGATCGAGGCGACCGAGGCAGGCGTCGGTGGGGGTGATCAGCCAGCCGTCTTCCAGGCGGGCGCTGATGTTGCCGGCGCTGCCCACGGTGTAGCCGCGGGCATAGAGGCTGGCGCCGACGGTGCAGATCTCTTCGCGCAGGCGGGCTTCGGCGCTCATGCCTGCTCTCCTGCCAGCTGGCGCAGCGCCTTGGCGAAGAAATCGCGGCTGCCGAAGTTGCCGGACTTGAGCGCCAGGGCCAGGGGTTCGCCCTCGACCTGGCCGAGGGTGGCCGGCACGCCCGGATCGATCTGGGCGCCGATGCGAAGGGCCTGTACGCCCAGGGCCTGGACCACGGCACCGGAGGTTTCGCCACCGGCCACCACCAGACGGCGTACGCCGCTGGCGAACAGGCCCCGGGCGATCAGGCCGAGGGCGCGTTCCACCAGTTCACCGGCGCGCGCCACGCCCAGCTCGCGCTGGATGGCCTTGACCTCGTCGGCGGGACTGGTGGCATAGATGAGCACGGCCTGGTCCTGGTCACGCACCCAGGCGAGGGCGGCGTCGATACTGTCGTCACCCCGGGCCAGGGCCAGCGGGTCCAGGCGCAGGGCCGGGCGACCGGCTTCCAGCCAGGCGGCGACCTGGCCATTGGTGGCCTGGGAGGCGCTGCCGGCCAGCACGGCTTCGCCACCGACGGGCAGCGCCAGGGCAGCGGCATCGTGCGCCTGGAGCAGGCCGGCGCGGCGGAAATTCTCCGGCAGGCCCTGGGCGATGCCCGAACCACCGGTGACCAGGGGCAGCTCGGCACAGGCCGCGCCCAGGGTATGCAGATCGGCGTCGGACAGGGCATCGGCGATGGCCAGGCGATGACCCGAATTTCGCAGTTCGGCGATGGCCGCGCGCACGGCCTCGGGGCCCTTGGCGACCTGATCGTAGCGCAGCAGCCCTACCTTGCCACGGCTCTGCGCCTGCAGCACCCGCACCAGGTTGGCGTCGCCCATGGGCGTCAGTGGGTGGTGCTGCATGCCGGACTCGCTGAGCAACTGGTCCTGCACGAACAGGTGGCCGCGGAACAGGGTGCGCCCGGTTTCCGGGAAGGCCGGGCAGGCCAGGGTGAAGTCGCAGTCCAGCGCCTCCTGCAGGGCCTCGGCCACCGGGCCGATGTTGCCTGCGGCGGTGGAATCGAAGGTCGAGCAGTACTTGAAGAAGAATTGCCGGCAGCCGCGCTGGCGCAGCCAGGCGAGGGCGGCCAGGGATTCGCTCACCGCCTCGCCGACCGGCGTGGTGCGGGATTTCAGCGCCACTACCACGGCGTCGGCCGCTTCGAGTTCGGCGTCGGCCGCGGGCACGCCGATCACCTGCACGGTGCGCATGCCGCCACGCACCAGCATGTTGGCGAGATCGGTGGCGCCGGTGAAGTCGTCGGCGATGCAGCCCAGCAGCGGGCGGGTCTCGGTCGGGCTCATGGGGTTCACTCCGCGGCCTTGGGCAACTCGATGCCCGGGAAGATCTTGATCACCGCCGAGTCGTCTTCACGACCGAAGCCTGCGGTGGAAGCCTGCATGAACATCTGGTGGGCGGTGGCCGACAGCGGCAGCGGGAATTTCGAGGTGCGCGCGGTATCCAGCACCAGGCCCAGGTCCTTGACGAAGATGTCCACGGCGGACAGCGGGGTGTAGTCGGCCTTGAGGATATGCGGCACGCGATTCTCGAACATCCAGGAATTGCCGGCGCTGTGGGTGATGACCTCGTAGAGGGCGTCCGGATCGACGCCTTCGCGCAGGCCCAGGGCCATGGCCTCGGCGGAGGCGGCGATATGCACCCCGGCCAGCAGCTGGTTGATGATCTTGACCTTGGAACCCTGGCCGGGCGCATCGCCCAGGCGATAGACCTTGCCGGCCATGGCGGCCAGTACCGCCTCGCCCTTGGCATAGGCTTCCGCGGTGCCGGAGGTCATCATGGTCATCTCGCCACTGGCGGCCTTGGCGGCGCCCCCGGAGAGCGGGGCGTCCAGCAGCAGGATGCCGCGCTCGGCCAGGCGCTCGCCCAGCTCGACGGCGTAGGCCGGGGCCACGGTGGCGCAGGCGATCACCAGGCTGCCCGGACGCAGGGCAGAGGCGGCGCCGCCTTCACCGAACAGCACGGCTTCGGTCTGCTCGGCATTGACCACCACGGTGATGAGGATGTCGCAGCTGTCGGCCAGGGCCGCGGGCGAGGTGCAGGCTACGCCGCCTTCGCTGGCGAAGCTTTCCAGCACGCTGGCGCGCACGTCACAGGCATGCACGGCGAAACCCGCACGCAGCAGCGAACGGGCGACGCCCAGACCCATGGCCCCAAGGCCGATGACACCGACGTTGTCTTGCATCTTGTTGTTCTCCGTAAAAAGGTCAGGCGAAGCCGGCCTGCCGCAGGCGGCGGGCGGCGTTGTAGATGTGCTGGCGGGCGGCGTTGGCGGCGGCCAGGGGATCGCCGAGGCGGATGGCGGCGACGATGGCCTGGTGTTCTTCGTGCACCTGGCGGGAGAAGTCCTCGCGCCGCGCCTCGTTGGTGCGGGTGATGCGCGTGGCCGTCTCCAGGTACTGGCTGACGAATTCCAGGGTCCTGATGAAGTAGGGATTGCCGGTGGCCTGGGCGATGGTGCGATGGAAGGCCACGTCGGCGCGTACCCCGTCATGGCCGTCGGCGACTTCTTCGTCGATGGCGGCCAGGGCCTCGTCGATGGCGACCAGATCGGTCTCGCTGCGGTTGATGGCGGCTTCGGAGGCAATCTCCGCCTCGATGGCGCGCCGCAGGTCCAGCAGGTGGAAGACGCTGCCGGGCAGGCTGGCTTCGTCGGCGTCGATACGCAGCGGGCGGATGCTGGCGTGGGCGGTGACGAAGATGCCGCGACCCTGCTGGGGCTGCAGCACGCCTTCGTTCTTCAGCCGCGAGATGGCCTCGCGCACCACGGTGCGGCTGACACCGAAGGCTTCGGAGAGCAGGGCTTCGCTGGGGATCTTGCTACCGGGGGCGAAGACGCCGGCTTCGATCTTGTCCAGCAGCTGCTGAGCGACGCTGTCGCTCAGCACATTGGCGGGAACCTTGGCGAACATGGAGACCTGCTTATGTGGTTGTAAGGTTGTCATACAGGTTGTGGCGCTACTTTCGCACAGGCTTTTCCCGTTGTGTAGTGGTTTTGACGGAGGCACTACGGAATTTTTGTGATGGATTCTACGGCTGGCAGATGCAGGCTAGAGCCGCTAGTAAGTGTTATAATATAACACTTACCGGTTGAGGGCTGCTCCATGACTCCTGAAGAACTCCTGGCACAACCTGCCGCGGACTACATGAACGAGGTCCAGCGGGAATTCTTTCGTCGACTGCTGCTGACCCAGCGTGGCGACCTGCAATGCCTCATCGACGAGCAGGTGGAGGACCTGCGCGGCCTGGACACCCACGGTGATCCGGCCGATGTCGGCAATGCCGAGCGGGAACGCCAGTGGCAACTGCGCCAGCTGGAACGGGAAAAGAAGCTGCTGGACAAGATCGACGAAGCCCTGGAACGCCTGGCCCGCGACGACTACGGCTGGTGCCAGGAGACCGGCGAACCCATAGGCCTTGCCCGCCTGCTGCTGAGGCCTACTGCGACCCTCAGCGTGGAAGCCAAGGAGCGCCAGGAGCAGCGCGAACGGCATCTGCAGTCGTCGTGAGGGGGCGGTAGCCGGGCTTTCCCTCACCCCAACCCTCTCCCAGGGGGAGAGAGAACAAAGCGGACCCGTAGGTTGGGCTGAGACAGCTCCATCGTCGAAGCCCAACAGCGC
>NZ_WHOV01000206.1:0-5160 GCF_009765395.1 Pseudomonas sp. BAV 4579
ACTCTGGCCTGCATCGATCGCTGTTGGCGCGTCGACTTTTCAGACAAACCCTAGTAACCAAACCTACTCAAGGTCTGGAAAAGAAGCCGAGCGCGAGTGACATCGCTGCGCAGAACCGGCTACTTGAACAAGCCGGAATGATCAAAAAGGCAAAGGAATATTCCGCTGCCATTGATGCGTTTCTGGTGGCTGCTGATGGTCGTATTACCACTACCAAAATTAGTATGGATACTGCTCCTATCCTTAAGGGGTATGGCGTAGTTGTGGTGCCCGCCTGTGGCATCAGTATGTTGAGCTACAAGCTTAGCCAGCAATTTAACGGCAAAGATGTTTCTCTGGCTCAGATGCTGAAATGCGCAAGCTTTAAGGAACGATACAATAAAGTTAAGTAAATATAATTAAGCACAAGGACGTGCTATCTATAAGGACAACAACAATGAACGGTACAGAAATAAGCGCTTTCTATAGCTCCATCGGATTCCGCCTCAACAAAGCTCAGTTCAGACAAGCTGAGCAAGCGATGGCGAAGATGGAAGCAATGATGTTAAAGATCAAAAATCAGTTCGATAAAAGCTTTCAGTTTTCCCCTAAAATCAAATTTAACTCTCTTGCCTTCCAGCGAGATATCCAGAAATCTTTGAACCAGGTTAGCCGGCTGACTGAATTCAAGATGGAACGGTTCAACATCGACAATGTGAAGCTCAATCGTAGCCTTGCCTCCGCGATCAAGCGTGCTGAGTGGTCAGCACAGTCGCTGAAGATCAAGACGGTTATCGAACGCAGCCCTGTCAGTCAGGCAGTTCGACAGGTAGCCCGTAACGCTCAAGCTGGTGGAGCGCAGTCTGTCGAGGGTGGTAGTGGTGCAGTGTTGGCTGCTGTCCCTCGCTGGCTTGCTCCTGCTGCTCTGGGATATGCAGGCGTCAGGGCAACATCGGCCTTGTTCAATGCCAATGCTCAGCAGCTCAGCAACCGGAATCTAATCGCTAATGTGGTTGGCACCAGTCCTAACCCCAAGATCAATGCACAGCGATCAGAGGCTGCCAATCAATACGTTTGGAACGAAGCTAACCGCCTAGGTTTGCGAGCTACGGATCAGGTCCAAGGTTACGCCTCTATGCTCGCTGGTGGTCACGCCGCTGGCTTGCGGTACGCCCAATCACAGGACGCTTGAACCCAGCTCAACGAACATGCCGTCACGATGCACCTATCGAATGAGCGCATGAAGGGCCTTCAGACTTCAATCGTCCAGATGATCTCCAAGGGCCGCGTCCAGTCGGAAGAACTTTTCGGCCAAGCTGCGGAGCACGATCCAACAATGCCCGCTTTGTTCGCCCAAGCGAATGCCGAGTTGAAGAAGTCAGGCCTGACAGGACAAGCCGCAATGGTGCAGCTCCGAAAGGATATGGAGAAAGGTTTAGTTGGAACTGACGTAGTCTTGAAGGCATTACAGATTGGCAGTAATCAGGCCAAGGATGCGCTGGCTCGTAGCACACAAACCTCTCAAGCCGAGCTTAACCGGGTGCAGAACACGATAGATAGCACTATCAATGATGCCAGTCTTCAGGGATTGGAAAACAATTTCCAAGCAGCTTTGAATGCTGTTAACACCTTTGCTAAAGACCTCCAACTTTCTGCTCTTAGTTTGGTCAAGAGTTTCGGTGAAGCCTATAAAGCATCCGCTGATTTTGCCTTATGGATGCGAGGTATCGCGAAGGGAAATATTACGCCAGAGCAAGCTTTGAGGACAGTGAAGGAAAAGGCACCTGATGCTGCTCAGAATTACATTGATCATCATCCGGGGCTTCAGGGTGTCGGCTGGCTTTGGGAAAATCATCCTGTCTTAAAGTATACAAAGGATAGTGCAAAGGACCTGTACAACCGTGTGATGGGGCCTGAGTGGGGGGATGTAGGTAATCGCTTTGTTCCTGACTTCCAGCCGTTCAAGCAACCAAAGCTTCAATACCAACAGCCTTTCAACAACTCTCAGATGCCAGCGGCATTACCTTGGACACCGCCAGTGCAATTCGGCGAAAACCCGATTGTACACACTCCAGACACTGATCAAATCATGCAGCAGATGACTCAGTCTTACGCCAGCACTGATAGTCGTAGCTATGATAATCGAATTACGTTCGAGCCTGGTGCATTCCAAATTGATGCTACAAACATGGATGTCAACCAGTTAAGCAATGAATTGGAATCTCGAATGATGGAGGTATCTCGCCGGATGCAGGAAAACTCCTGGTCAGACACCATGATTCAGTATCCCCAGATCGGACGATAGCGTTCACCAATACCTACCAGTCCATAACAACAATCTATAGGCCCTCCAAGTGAGGGCTTTTTTCATTCCCGAGAACAATAATGCAATACTTTATCTTACATAAAAACTCTAATCTTATTGCCGGCTTCATCGCCTCAAGCTTTTCCCCTGCAAAGAGTGAACATTACCGTTTCATTCCTGCATCAGAGAAAAGCGTAGACAGCTATTTCAAGTGGCTTTCTAAGAATGGCGACATCTGTCCTGACCTTGGAGATTTGGCCCTTAAGTCAAAGTATCTGAACGATAAGGTTAACCCTAAAGGCTCAGAGCTTCGCACCACTGTACCTCGCTATACGGAAGACGTAGCGCCTTCCAGCCGTGAAGCCACTATCGCCTCTTGGATCGCTCAGTATCCTAATACGGATGAACATGCTCTAAATGATAAATTCTTGTGTGGTGTCACCGTCGCCCGAGCCTATCTAAACAAGTATCTATAACGCCACAGAATGCGGCTTGTAGACGTTAAAAAGCTGTACCCCTGGCTACCCCCTTACCTGCACTTTTTAGCTCTCTACAGCCCTTATAAACACTGTATTTAAAATATCAAAATCATCATATCCGAGGTATCGCTATGCGTGTTTTTACGAATTACACTTTTAAAGGTCATCGCAGCTCCATTGAACTGCCTATCAAGCTTGTTCAACTCTTCAGTGAGAAATATCCCAATCAGAGTATCGGTCCGTTCATTAGCAAGCTCTTGAAGTATGAGAAATGCAATCGTGTCGGCTCATCTTTGGTTGTAACTCGTTTGGTAGAGGTGTTGCTATGAAAATCACCTTCCAGCACGTTACCACCTTTACCAACATCGCCTTGATTGGTGCTATTTGCTGGTCAATGAGTCAAAGCAATACGTGGCAACGAGAGTTTAAAGACAGCATCAATCAGCTGACCCTTGAGACGCAGCGTAATCTTACCGCTATGCAAAGCAGGCTGGAGAACAAGATTAACAACCTGAATGAAAGCTTGGATCAGTATCAGATCAATACAGGTCGGAGTTTGCGGATTCTTGAACAGCGTGTTGAAAGTCTTGAACGTAAGCCAGCTGTGATTTTTAACGGCCAACAGGGCTTCCGCACTCAAGGACAAAATCAAATTAACAACCAATAAAAGACAACTTTCCGTTACAGGTATGTACACCACAGCCTAACGGATTCTCTGTTCCTTCCTGGCTCCCAATAAACCTCACCAGAAAGCTCGTTAGGTACCTTGTAAACGAGCTTTGTTTTCTCGGTAATTAACGGGTTCATTTTTCTAAACCTTAATCCATAGCCTTCGGCCAATACTTGCTCGGAGGTTTCGAACCGGTATTCCTTCCCATTAGAGATGACTATAAGATCACCCTCGACAGGCATTCTACTTTCGGAATCCAAATTCTTAAACGAAGCTTCCAGAACTACGTAGCGAGCATCTACTTCAGATGGCAAGTCGGAAAAGCGGTTGTTAGTCTTGACGCTATTCACCACAGAGCAGGATGTTGAGGACACTTGAAAGTAGCCTACCCTACCAGACGTCACCCTTTGAAAATTTTGCATATGATAGATATCTGTAGATAGATATCTGTTATATAAATTTGAGTCAACCCGCCTTAGCCCCTGAATTGAGCACCTTAATGCTAACTTCATCTTTTCCGATAGTTTCTCATTAAGAAAATTTGACAAATATGTGCGAGAATCGCTGTAACTTTTATTTATCTCGCCCTTATATATCCTATTTTCCGCCAGCTTTCGCAACTCTACGAGCTCAGGATTAATTTCAGGAACAGCATTGCGCAGTTCTTTGTCGTCAACGTAAGCGTCCCTACCTAAGGCGTATCGTGAAAACTCGTTGGTAATGACCATCCGAATGTTCTCGTCAAACAGCTTTTTATCGCTATCTGAAAGAAAATCATATTCTTGGTTGTCGAGCGAGCATCTATCACTTGCTAGCACTGGCATCGATACAGCAAGAGGAACACACAGCAGAGAAATAGCAATAAATTTCACAAGTCATCCCTGAATGCAAGTATTTCAAATTATTTAAATTCGATATTAATTAGCTATTGCTTTGTTTACAGAGAATCAACAGCCATCCATGGCTAATCCTGCTTGATCAGTCCTTGTTTACATTGTTGCCTTTCTGGTTATCAGGATTGGAGCGAACGTACTCGACGCCATCCACATTAACTGTATTAAATCCAGGATGCTTACCTGCATCTACTTCTTTTACGAGCTGCTCACGGGATACCACTCCCCTTCCAGGAATGGTGTAAGATTGGTTTTCACCATTTTCGCCGTCGCGATTGCCTCGGATATTCTTTGCCATGGAAACCTCACCAATCAGCGACTCGTTTCTTTCACTGGCGTCTGCCGGTTGGTTTCCATCACGAGGCCTATAGCCTTGAGGCAATTATCTTTTGTCGTGTACGACTCGCCACTTGCTATAGGTTCGTAGTTACCACCTTTTAATCTCCAACGCCACTGGCCAGAAGCATCTTTGTAGACTTCAAAGTACATATAACACTCCTTTGCAAATAAACAGCGAATAACGCTATTCAATGTAAGGCGCACATGATGTAGCACGCCGCTATAGCGTGACGGTCGTCACAGCCAAAGAGTAGCAGGAGCGTAAGTGATAGCACGACCGCCTAGCGGGGACGAACGGCTATCTAGGATGACTTTTGCTTGGGGGAGATAAAGGAGATAGGATCAGCGCCAAGCGCCCTTCTATGTCACACAGGAGGATGCTAAACGGCTGTCACACAAAGGAATCTAGAGCGGAGAATGTCTAAGTAAAACAATTACTTAGCAGAAATGGAGGTGGCCCCGCCAGCCACACCCCGGCACACGACATCACCGCTG
>NZ_WHOV01000207.1:0-1019 GCF_009765395.1 Pseudomonas sp. BAV 4579
GTGGTAGCGGTAGTTGAATTCGGTGATCTGCCGCCGGCCCAGGGCCTCGCAGAAGGCCCGGAAGCTGCCCGGCCGCTCGGGGATGGTCACGGCGATGATGGCTTCGCGCTGCTCGCCCAGTTCGGCGCGTTCGGCCACGTGTCTCAGGCGGTCGAAGTTGATGTTGGCACCGGAATCGATGGCCACCAGCACCTGGCCGCCACTGCCTTCACGCTCGGCGTACTTCTTGATCCCGGCCACGCCCAGGGCGCCCGAGGGCTCGGTGATGGAGCGGGTGTCGTCGTAGATGTCCTTGATCGCCGCGCAGATCTCATCCGAGCTGACGGTAATGACTTCATCGACATAACGCCGGCAGATCTCGAAGGTGTGATGGCCGATCTGGGCCACGGCCACGCCATCGGCGAATAGCCCGACTCGCGGCAAGACCACCCGCTCGCCGGCCGCCATGGCCTGCTGCAGGCAGTTGGAGTCGTCCGGTTCGACGCCGATGACCCTGATCTCGGGCCGCAGGTATTTCACATAGGCGGCGATGCCGGCGATCAGGCCACCGCCGCCCACGGGGACGAAGATGGCATCGAGCCGACCGGGGTGCTGGCGCAGGATCTCCATGGCCACGGTGCCCTGGCCGGCGATGACGTCCGGATCGTCATAGGGCGGCACGAAGGTGTAGCCCTGCTCCTCGACCAGGCGCAAGGCCTCGGCCAGGGCCTCGGGAAAGGCGTCGCCGTGCAGCACCACCTCGCCACCGCGCGATTGCACGCCGATGACCTTGAGCTCCGGCGTGGTGCGCGGCATGACGATGATCGCCCGCACGCCCAGTTCGCGGGCCGCGAGCGACAGGCCCTGGGCGTGGTTGCCGGCGCTGGCGGTGATCACCCCGCGGGCCTTCTCGCTGGCCGAGAGGCTGGCCAGCTTGGTGTAGGCGCCGCGGATCTTGAAGGAAAACACCGGCTGCAGGTCTTCGCGCTTGAGCAGCACCTGGCAGCCCAGCCGCTCGGACAGCGCCCGCGCCGGTTGCA
>NZ_WHOV01000208.1:0-569 GCF_009765395.1 Pseudomonas sp. BAV 4579
TTGCTCATGGTGACTCTCCAGTTTCAATAGGTGAAAACGGAGAACACCTTGCCCAGGAGGGGAAGAGTATTCCCCGCGTGGGTGGGTGTAGCCAGAAAGGGTGGTGCCAGGTCAGTGCATGAACTTGAACGCGGTCAGCATGACGCCAACAGCGGCCGAGAGCATGACGCCCATGCGGATGGTGAGCTTGAGTTCGAGCTCGGACTTGAGCTGTGCCAGATCAGCTTTGGTAGCCAGCTGGGTTTGCATTTCAGTCTCCAGAGCATCGACAACAGCAGTGGCCTTGTCTTCCGAGACATCGATGGATCGCAATGCCTGGTACAACGCTAAACCGCTTCTCATGGAAGGTCTCCAGGTTTAGACGGAGACCGGCCCTGACGGGTAGTCCCGTCGAGGGTGGGTGGAAGGTGCATTCATCAACCGGGGGTGCCGGTCAAACGTTCGCGCTACCGAATGCTTAGCGAACTTGGGTTTGGATCAATGCGCTAGGAGCGCATCGCAGTCGTGAGATCCGAGACTGCCTGGGGCATGTTGCTGACAACGTCAGCGGCATACATCCTCAGAATGTT
>NZ_WHOV01000209.1:0-2843 GCF_009765395.1 Pseudomonas sp. BAV 4579
GTCGCCGCCCAGCTCAACCTGCGTGCCCACTGGATGCCCTTTACCGCCAATCGCGCCTTCCAGAAGGATCCGCGCATCGTGGTGGCCGCCGAAGGCAGCTGGCTGATCGACGACCAGGGGCGGCGCATCTATGACAGCCTCTCCGGACTCTGGACCTGCGGCGCCGGTCACTCGCGCAAGGAAATCCAGGAGGCCGTGGCGCGTCAGCTGGGCACCCTCGACTATTCGCCGGGCTTCCAGTACGGCCATCCGCTGTCCTTCCAGCTGGCGGAAAAGATGACCGAGCTGACCCCGGCCGGTCTGGACCATGTCTTCTTCACCGGCTCGGGTTCCGAGAGCGCCGACACCTCGGTCAAGCTGGCGCGAGCCTACTGGCGCATCAAGGGTCAACCGGCCAAGACCAAGCTGATCGGCCGGGCCCGCGGCTACCACGGCGTCAACATTGCCGGCACCAGCCTGGGCGGCATCGGCGGCAACCGGAAGCTGTATGGCTCCTTCATGGACGTCGACCATCTGCCCCATACCCTGCAACCGGGCATGGCCTTCACCAAGGGCATGGCCGAGACCGGCGGCGTCGAGCTGGCCAACGAGCTGCTCAAGCTGATCGAGCTGCACGATGCCTCCAATATCGCGGCCGTCATCGTCGAGCCCATGTCCGGCTCGGCCGGGGTGATCGTGCCGCCGGTGGGCTATCTGCAGCGCCTGCGCGAGATCTGCACCCAGCACGACATCCTGCTGATCTTCGACGAGGTCATCACCGCCTTTGGCCGCATGGGCCGTCATACCGGCGCCGAATTCTTCGGCGTGACGCCGGACATCATGAACGTGGCCAAGCAGGTCACCAACGGCGCCGTGCCCCTTGGCGCGGTGATCGCCAGCAGCGCCATCTACGACACCTTCATGAACCAGGCCACGCCTGAGCACATGGTCGAGTTTCCCCATGGCTACACCTATTCGGCCCATCCGGTGGCCTGTGCCGCGGGTCTGGCGGCGCTGGAACTCATGGCGCGGGAGAATCTGGTGCAGCAGGCCGCCGAGCTGGCGCCCAGGTTCGAAGCCTCGCTGCATGGCCTCAAGGGTGCCAAGCATGTGGTGGACATCCGCAACTGCGGCCTGGCTGGTGCCCTGCAGCTCGCCCCGCGTGATGGCGATGCGGTAATCCGCCCCTTCGAGGCTGGTATCGCCCTGTGGAAGGCCGGCTTCTACGTCCGCTTCGGCGGCGACACCCTGCAATTCGGGCCCACCTTCAACGCCAAAATCGAAGACCTGGATCGCGTCTTTGCCGCGGTCGGTGATGTCCTCAATCGCCTCGACTGACCCCCTTTCCGGCGCTCCCCGGCGGGAGCGTCCATCCCTCGTACAAGGAGTCCCTTCATGAGCCTCAAGCATCTCATCGGCGGCCAGCTGGTCGACGGTGGCAGCCGCCGCGCACCGGTCTACAACCCTTCCACGGGCGCGGTCATCCGTGAAGTGCCCCTGGCCGACGCGGCCACCCTGCAGCAGGCCGTTGACGCCGCCCAGGCCGCCTTTCCGGCCTGGCGCAATACCCCGCCGGCCAAGCGCGCCCAGGTGCTGTTCCGCTTCAAGCAGCTGCTGGAGAGCAACGAAGAGCGCCTGGTGCAGCTGATCAGCGAAGAACACGGCAAGACCCTGGAAGACGCCGCCGGCGAATTGCGTCGCGGCATCGAGAACGTCGAATACGCCACCGCCGCACCCGAGTTGCTCAAGGGCGAATACAACCGCAACGCCGGTCCGAGCATCGACACCTGGTCCGACTTCCAGCCCCTGGGCGTGGTGGCCGGCATCACTCCCTTCAACTTCCCGGCCATGGTGCCGCTGTGGATGTATCCGCTGGCCATCGCCTGCGGCAACACCTTCATCCTCAAGCCCAGCGAGCGCGACCCCAGTTCCACCCTGGCCATCGCCCAGCTGTTCGAAGAAGCCGGCCTGCCCAAGGGCGTGTTGAACGTGGTGCATGGCGACAAGGAAGCCGTGGACGGCCTGATCGACGCGCCCGAGGTCAAGGCGCTGAGCTTTGTCGGCTCCACCCCCATCGCCGAATACCTCTATGCCCGCGGCACCGCCAAGGGCAAGCGCGTCCAGGCCCTGGGCGGCGCCAAGAACCATGCGGTGGTCATGCCGGACGCCGACCTCGGCAACACCGTCAATGCGCTGATGGGCGCCGCCTACGGCTCCTGCGGCGAACGCTGCATGGCCATCTCGGTGGCGGTCTGTGTCGGTGACCAGGTCGCCGATGCCCTGATCGCCCGGCTGGTGCCGGAGATCGCAAAGCTCAAGGTCGGCCCGGGTACCCAGTGCGGCCTGGACATGGGTCCGCTGGTCACCGGCGCGCACCTGGACAAGGTCACCGGCTACGTCGTCGACGGCGTCGCCGCAGGCGCCAAGCTGGTGGTGGACGGCCGCAGCCTCAAGGTCGCCGACCATGAAGACGGCTTCTTCCTCGGCGGCTGCCTGTTCGATCAGGTCACCCCGGAGATGCGCATCTACCAGGAAGAGATCTTTGGTCCGGTGCTCTGCGTGGTGCGGGTCAAGAGCCTGGCAGAGGGCATCGCCCTGATCAACGCCCACGAATACGGCAATGGCACCTGCATCTTCACCCGTGATGGCGAAGCGGCGCGGCTGTTCGCTGACCAGATCGAGGTGGGCATGGTCGGCATCAACGTGCCCTTGCCGGTGCCGGTGGCCTACCACAGCTTCGGCGGCTGGAAGAGATCGCTGTTCGGCGACCTTCACGCCTACGGCCCCGACGGCGTGCGCTTCTACACCCGGCGCAAGACCATCACCCAGCGCTGGCCGCAGCGCGAGGCCCAGGAGGCTTCGCA
>NZ_WHOV01000210.1:0-2634 GCF_009765395.1 Pseudomonas sp. BAV 4579
GGTCCTGCGGTCGGACCTTTTGGTTATCTCCTCATCAGGCTAATCACGGTTTGGGCCCGGCACTGCCGGGTCTTTTTTTGTCCGCGATTTGGCATCCCTTTTACTGGGTCGCGCCTTAGCGTGACGCCACTGAAAGCGTTACAACGCCCCTAACGTATGCTCGCCGCTGCATACCGGTCGCACTCCGGCACACAAGCTAGATTTGGCGGGTCAGCCATCTGGATATCGACGCGACCGTTGGGTCCGGCCAGACCAGCGTTCGATCTCTTTAATCTGCTAACCGAGGTAGGACGTTCTGTGATTCAGCGGCGTCGAGATGACACTGCGCTAAAGAATTACAAAAAATTGCAGATGAATTGGCTTGGAAGTCACCGTCGCAGACCTCATGGAGCCCGGAATGAACCTACGTCTACTACGTATAGCCCCCCGCATCGCCATCTGCTTTGGAGCAGTCACTTTTTTTGTAATACTTTTAGGTGCTTTCGCCTTCATGCAGTTGAAGGCTTTGCGTTTGACTGAACAGACGATGGAAACCGACTGGCTAGCGAGCGTCCAAACGGCTGATGACATCCAAATCGCACTGCTGCACACACGCCTCGAAAGCATTCGTCTCCTAGCGACCGATGACGCGACTGCCGCAAATGTCGCCATCAGCCAGATTCAACACAACCACGAGGTCATGAACGCACGTACCACGTTCTATCGTGACCACTTAATTTCTGACGACACTGAACGTGCAGGATTTGAGCAGGCTGCACAGCAAATGAAGGCTTACCTGGATGGGCTGGATCGGATTGTCGCCGTGATCAAATCTGATCGTGCACAAGCCGTCTTGCTGGCGAATGGTGAGCAAAAGAAACTGGCCGAAGCGTATCAGGAGCAGCTGACTAAGCTACGAGAGATGAACGCCGCGGGGGCCAAGCAGGCGGGCCAAAATGCGCTGGAAATCTATCATTATAGCGTTCGCATTATGGTCCTCATCGTGCTACTGGCAGTCGTCAGTACACTCTTACTCGCTTGGCGTTTGACTCGTAGCGTTGCTCACCCAATTGGCGCCTCACTCGTTGTGGCCAACGCCATCGCTCAGGGGACTCTCACCAGCAATATCAATCGCACCGGTGTCGATGAAGCAGCGGGTCTTATGCGCGCCCTAGGTCAAATGCAAGACAATCTCAAGGATACTCTGCACAGTATTTCGGACTCATCCGCTCGGCTTAGTGGAGCTGCGCAGGCGATGAAAAATGTAACCGACGAGGCTAGTCAGACCTTGTCCAGCCAAAACGCAGAAATTGATCAAGCCGCCACGGCCGTGACGCAAATGAGCGCGGCAGTCGAGGAGGTGGCGCGCAATGCAACTTCCACATCACAGTCTGCTAAAGATTCGAGTAGCGCTGCGGCGTCAGGAAATGAAAAGGTCAGTGAGACGCTGCATGCGATGCAGCGTCTCACTGACCAGGTCCAGACCACCTCTTCTCAAGTCGAGAGCCTAGCCGGACAGGCTCAGGACATCGCCAAGGTTCTTGGGGTGATTGGTGCAATTGCCGAGCAAACCAACCTGCTGGCTCTGAATGCGGCTATCGAGGCAGCCCGTGCAGGTGAGCAAGGTCGAGGGTTTGCAGTGGTTGCTGATGAGGTACGTGCATTGGCACATCGTACTCAGTCCTCCACTCGCGAGATCGAAAACATGATCGCGGGCATTCAGCAGGGATCTGCCCATGCCGTTCACGCGATGAAAGCCAGTACGACCCAGGCTCACGAGACGTACGCCATTGCTCAAGCTGCAGGGCAGGCGCTGAACGACATTCTCGAAGCCGTAAGACTCATTGAAGAGCGTAATCTTCAAATTGCAACGGCTTCAGAAGAGCAGGCCTATGTAGCGCGAGAGGTTGACCGTAACTTGTTGAGCATTCGCGACCTCTCAATCAAGAGCAGTGACGGCAATTGTAGAACAGTAACGGCTAGCGACGAGCTATCCGCTATGGCGGGTGAACTCGAGGTTTTGGTCAGGCGATTCAAGCTCGCATGACCACCTCGAAATCTCTCGTAGTAAGGTTACGGTAAAAAGCGGCGGTACCCTAGCCGAACACGCAGAGTCATGCTCTTCTTCAGAGAAGAGAATAGCGATGTCCCGGACCCGTTATGGCTTAGCTCCGTTGTACAGAAAACTCTGTGCTGCTCAAGTAGGAGTCAGCACAGATTGCCCATCACCTCGAGTACGCCTGAACCGCTGCAGACCGCGGCCACGACATCAGTCTGAAGATGCCCTACCCGAGGGTATGAACCTCCACCGACAGGTCTCGTGCGATCCTACATTCGCCGCGAAAGCATCCGCTGGTCGGCTGGTGGTGGCTGACTCAACGACGGATGCTGAAGGACCTGGACATGCTGTGCCACCAACTAATTGTGCGAGCTGGTCGGTTCCCTATCCTCGCAGGACTGGTCTGGCTTTATTATCGAGATTGCCGACACCTGGAGATCTCTTCGCTTGGGGCATGTGCCTGCAGATCGCGCCCCTGACCGAGGGCGGCATGGTGTTGGCTGCGACTGGTCCGGCGCAGTACCTTACGATTATCTCCTCCTTAGGGTTTGTCTGAAAAGTCGACGCGCCAACAGCGATCAATGCAGGCCAGAGTG
>NZ_WHOV01000211.1:0-6666 GCF_009765395.1 Pseudomonas sp. BAV 4579
GCTCGGAGATGTGTATAAGAGACAGCCCCAACCCTCTCCCAAGGGGAGAGGGGGAAGAGCTATTGGCCTCGGAACGGCTTTGGCCCTTACCCCAACCCTCTCCCCAGGGGAGAGGGGGTAAGAGCGGGGTGCCACCTTTCAGGCTTCGCTCCCCCCCTCGGGGGAGAGGGGCCTAAGGGAGAGGGCTGGCCGTTACTTGCCGCTCTTCACCGGTTCGTCGGACTTCTTGTCGTTGCCGGGGATGTAGGGGCTCCAGGGCTGGGCGCGGACCGGGCCCTCGGTCTGCCAGACGACGTTGAACTGACCGTCGTCCTGGACCTCGCCGATCATCACCGGCTTGTGCAGGTGGTGGTTCTTCTCGTCCATCTTCACGGTGTAGCCGTCCGGCGCGGCGAAGGTCTGGCCGGCCATGGCCTTGCGGACCTTGTCGACGTCGGTGCTGCCGGCCTTTTCCACCGCCTGGGCCCACATGTGGATGCCGATGTAGGTGGCTTCCATGGGGTCGTTGGTCACGGCGGTCTGGTAGTTGGGCAGGTTCTTGGCCTTGGCGTAGGCCTTCCAGGCCTCGACGAATTTCTTGTTCACCGGGTTATCCAGCGACTCGAAGTAGTTCCAGGCGGCCAGCTGGCCCACCAGCGGCTTGGTGTCGATGCCGCGCAGTTCTTCCTCGCCCACCGAGAAGGCCACCACCGGCACGTCGGTGGCCTTCAGGCCCTGGTTGCCCAGTTCCTTGTAGAAGGGCACGTTGGAGTCGCCATTGATGGTGGAGACCACCGCGGTCTTGCCGCCGGCGGAGAACTTCTTGATGTTGGCGACGATGGTCTGGTAATCGCTGTGGCCGAAGGGGGTGTAGACCTCTTCGATGTCCTTGTCCTGCACGCCCTTGCTGTGCAGGAAGGATCTGAGAATC
Source organism: Pseudomonas sp. BAV 4579 (assembly GCF_009765395.1). NCBI lineage: Bacteria > Pseudomonadati > Pseudomonadota > Gammaproteobacteria > Pseudomonadales > Pseudomonadaceae > Pseudomonas > Pseudomonas sp. BAV 4579. The sequence goes on from NZ_WHOV01000211.1 coordinate 911, forward strand.
TTGTTGGTGGTGCGCGGATAGACGTAGTCGGTGCCCAGCAGGAAGAAGCGCTTGGCGCCGCCGCCTTCTTCGCTCAGCAGATATTCCACCGCCGGGATGGCCTGCTGGTTCGGCGCCGCGCCGGTGTAGAAGACGTTGGGCGACATCTCTTCGCCTTCGTACTGCACCGGGTAGAACAGCAGGCCGTTGAGTTCTTCATAGACCGGCAGGACCGATTTGCGCGAGACCGAGGTCCAGCAGCCGAAGGTGACCGCGACCTTGTCCTGGGTCACCAGCTGGCGCGCCTTCTCGGCGAACAGCGGCCAGTTGGAGGCCGGGTCCACCACCACGGGTTCCAGCTTCTTGCCCAGTACCCCGCCCTTGGCGTTGATCTCGTCGATGGTCATCAGCGCCATGTCCTTGAGCGAGGTCTCGGAGATGGCCATGGTGCCGGACAGCGAATGCAGGATGCCGACCTTGATGGTGTCCGCGGCGTGGGCGGCACTCCAGGGAAACAGGCCGCTCATGAGCAGGGCGGACGCGGCAAGGGTGGTCTTCAGTAGTGGGCGGCGCTTCATGCGAAAGGCTCCTAAGCGAACGTGCGCTGTTGTTGGGCTGGACTGCGGGCCAGCCAGGGCGCCTTTTCAGGAACTGTGCCAGGCGTCGGCAAGGCGCATGGAGACTGGCGCTTTGTCGCCAGCCGTGGCATCGCGACGGGTTGCCCTGCACCAGCCTGGGGCCGAGCAGCGCCCTCGAATCGCGCCTTTGCACGATGCTGGTGCTCGCATTTGACGTTGCCTTTTGCGCAACATGAAAGTCCGAATGCCGTATTGGTGGTGATGCCTGGGGCCTCCCATACTCGATCGCCAGGGGCCGGCCACCGGGTCGGTCACCACCCATTCGAAGAAGAGGAACAAGGCATGGGCAGGCAGGTCGGGGTCATCGGACTCGGCAACATGGGCGGCAACATGGCGATCACCCTGGCGCGCAAGGGCGTTGCCGTCACCGGGCTGGATCCCTCCAGCGCCGCCTGCGAGCGGGTCGCTGCCCAGGGCGTGGCCATCGCTGGCGATCTGGCGGCCCTGGCCGCCAGCAGCGACGTCATCGTGCTGTCGCTGCCCAAGGCCGAGCACGTCGAGGCCGTGTGCCTGGGCGAGGCGGGCCTGGTCAGCCGCGTGCGGCCGGGCACCGTGGTGGTCGACACCACCACCTCCACCCCCGAGACCAGCCGCCGGGTAGCGGCAGCCTTCGCCGAGGTCGGTGCCGATTTCCTCGATGCCCCGGTCTCCGGCGGCCCCGCCGGTGCCGCGGCCGGCACCATGACCATGGTCATCGGCGGCAGCGAGGCAGCCCTGGCCAAGGCGCTGCCGGCGCTGGAAGCCATGAGCGCGACCCGGGTGCACATCGGCGCCGTGGGCGCCGGCAACATCGCCAAGATCGCCAACAACCTGCTCGCCGCGGCGCACCTGATCACCACCGCCGAGGCGGTGACCATGGCCGCCCGTGCCGGCGTCGCCCCGGAGAAGCTGCTCGAAGGCATCAATGCCGGTTCCGGGCGCAGCGCCGCCAGCCAGGGCATGTTCCCTACCTGGGTGCTGAACAAGGCCTATGACTCCGGCTTCACCATGGGCCTGATGCGCAAGGACGTGGGCCTGGCCCAGCAGCTCATCGCCGAACTCGGCCTCGACCTGCCGCTGGCCGCGGCCACCGCCCAGGCCTGGAATGCCAGCGCCGAGACCCTGGCCGATGGCGAGGATTTCTGCGCCATCGCGCGACGCACCAGCGAAGACCTGTTCGGCAAGGGGGAATGATCATGATGAACGCCAAGACACTGGAATTGCTCAAGCCCTTCTGGGGCGACCGCCAGCAGGTCGCAAGCTACGTGGACGGCGCCTTCGTCGATGGCAGCGGCGAGCGGATCACCGTGCGCAACGCCCATGACGACAGCCCGGCCTACAGCTACCCCGATGCCGACCTGGCCGTGGTCGAGCGCGCCGATACCGCCGCCCGCCGGGCGCGCGAGGAATGGCGCGCCCTGACCGCCCAGGCGCGCGGACGCATCATCTATCGCGTCGGCGCCCTGATCCGCGAGGAGGCCGAGGCCCTGGCGCAGCTGGAATCGCTGACCGCCAACAAGCCGATCCGCGATGCCCGCGTCGAGGTGCTCAAGGTCGCCGAGATGTTCGAGTACTACGCCGGCTGGGCCGACAAGCTGCATGGCGAAGTCATCCCGGTGCCCACCAGCCACCTCAACTACGTGACCTACGAGCCCCTGGGTACGGTGCTGCAGATCACCCCCTGGAATGCGCCGATCTTTACCGGCGGCTGGCAGATCGCCCCGGCCATCACCGCCGGCAACGCGGTGATCCTCAAGCCTTCCGAACTGACTCCGGTGACCTCGCTGCTGCTGGGCGTGCTGGTGGAACGCGCCGGTGCGCCCAGGGGCCTGGTCAACGTGCTCGCCGGCCAGGGCCATACCGTCGGCCAGCAGGTGATCGCCCACGCTGACATCCGCAAGGTGGTCTTTGTCGGCTCGCCGGCCACCGGCCGGCACATCGCCGCCGCCGCGGCCCAGCGCTGCATCCCGGTGGTGCTGGAGCTGGGAGGCAAGTCGGCCAACATCGTCTTCGCAGACGCCGACCTGGACCTCGCCGTACGCGGCGCCCAGGCGGCGATCTTTTCCGGCGCCGGTCAGAGTTGCGTCTCGGGTTCGCGGCTGCTGGTGCAGGAAGCCATCTACGAACGCTTCATCCAGGCGGTGGCCCGCGCCGCCAGCCAGTTCAAGGTGGGCGATCCGAGCGACTCCGAGACCCAGATCGGTCCGATCCACAACGCCAAGCAATTCGCCCATGTGCGCAACATGGTGGAAGGCGCCCTGGGCGAAGGTGCGCGGCATGTTGCCAATGGCGTCGAGCCGCTGCCCGCCGGGACCGGCTACTACGTCAACCCCACGGTGCTGGCCGGTCACAACGGCCTGAGTTGCGCCCAGGAAGAGATCTTCGGGCCAGTGGTGGTGGCTATCCCGTTCAAGGACGAGGCCGACGCCATCCGCATCGCCAACGACAGCCGTTTCGGCCTGGCCGGGGCGGTCTGGACCCGCGATGTCGGGCGCGCCCACCGGGTGGCCCGGGGCGTGCGCGCCGGTACCTTCTGGGTCAACGGCTACAAGACCATCCACGTCAGCTCGCCCTTCGGCGGCTACGGCGAGAGCGGCTACGGTCGCTCCTCCGGCCTCGACGCCCTGCGCGAATACAGCGGAGTGAAGAGCGTCTGGGTGGAAACCGCCGCGGTGCCCGCCGCCGGCTTTGGCTACGGCGCCAGCCTGGAGTAACAGATGACCATCCATCAAGCCTTGTTGGACGACGCCCGCAGCTGGCGTCGCGATTTCCACGCCCATCCGGAACTGGGTTTCGCCGAGCACCGCACCGCGGCGCGGGTGGCCGAGTTGCTGGAAGGCTTCGGCCTGGAGGTCCATCGTGGCCTCGGTGGGACCGGCGTGGTCGGGGTGCTGCGTCACGGCGAAGGCCCCAGCCTGGGGCTGCGCGCCGACATGGACGCCCTGCCGATGCAGGAGGTGGGGGATGTCCCCCGCCGTTCCACCGCCGCCGGGCGCATGCACGCCTGCGGCCATGACGGCCACACCGCCATCCTGCTGGCCACCGCCCGCCACCTGAGCGAAAACCGCGATTTCCGCGGCACCCTCTATTTCGTCTTCCAGCCCGCCGAAGAGAATCTTGGCGGCGCCCAGAAGATGATCGAGGACGGCCTGTTCGAACGCTTTCCCATGGACGCCCTCTACGGCCTGCACAACTGGCCGGGATTGCCAGCCGGCCAGGCAGTGGTCAATCCGGGCGCCATGATGGCCTCGCTGGACACCTTCGCCATCACCCTGACCGGCAAGGGCTGCCACGCAGCCATGCCCGAGCGCGGGCGCGATCCCATCGTCGCCGCGGCGGACCTGATCCTGCAGCTGCAGACCATCGTCGCCCGGCGGATCTCGCCGCTGGCCGCCGCGGTGGTCAGCGTGACCATGCTGGAGGCGGGAGAGGCGATCAACGTCATCCCCGAGGTGGCGCGACTCAGGGGCACGGTGCGCTGCCTGGATGGCGCGGTGCGTGCCGAGGTGGAGCGGCTGATCGGCGAGATCGTCGCCCAGGCGCCGCTGGCCCAGGGGGTGCGCGGCGAGCTGGAGTTCACCCGGGGCTATCCGGTGACCCAGAACCATCCCGAGCAGGCGGCGCGGGTACGTCAGGCGGCGGTGACCGCCTTTGGCGCCGAGCGGGTCAGCGATGGCGTACCACCGTCCATGGCCTCCGAGGACTTCGCCTTCATGCTGGCGGCGCGCCCGGGGGCCTATCTCTGGCTGGGCGTCGACGGCGCCCAGCCCTCGGCACCGCTGCACAACCCGGCCTATGACTTCAACGACGCCATCATCGAGCCGGCCGTACGGTTGTGGGCCGAGCTGGTGCGCCAGGAGTTGCCGGTCTAAGCCTCTTGTAGCGAGCGCCGCCGACGCTCAGCGAAAGGCGGTCATCTGCTGCACCATGGCCGTGCGCAACTCGTCCGCGGCGCGACTGAGCTTGCGCCCCAGGCGGGTGACCAGTTCGACGTGGGCGCGGGCGAAACCTGGATCGGCCAGGGGCAGGGCGCGCAAGGCGCCGCTGTCCAGTTCCTGGGTGGCGGCGAACAGCGGCAGCAGGGTCACGCCGCCCTGCTGGGCATAGTGCTTGAGCAGGGCAAAGGTGTTGCAGGTCAGGGTCGGCGCCAGGCGCTGGCCGGCGGCCTGCTCCACGGCGTCGAGCATCTGGCGGATGCCGTAGGAGATGTCCGGCAGCGCCAGGCGATGCTCGCCCAGTTCCGCCAGGGTCACGGGGCCGCGGGTGGCGGCCAGCGGATGCTCCGGTGCCACCAGCGCATAGAGCGGCTGTCCACGGCTGCCATGCACCCGCAGGTGCGGATCGCGTGGCGGATTGAACACCAGCCCCAGTTGCGCCTCGTCTTCCATTACCTGGCGGATCACCTCGTTGGTGCCCACCACGTTGACCCTGACCTCGATCTCCGGATGCCGCGCGGAAAAGTCGCCCAGGCTGGACGACAGATCGCCGATGAAGCCCTCGCCGATGGCCAGCACCACCCGGCCGGTGCGCAGGCCCTGGAGATCGGAAATGGCGTCTCTCAGGCCGTCGAGCTGGGTCTGGCGCTGGCGGAAATAGTCCAGCACCAGACGCCCTGCCTCGGTCGGGGTGATGCCGCGGCGGTGTCTTTCGATGAGATCGACGCCCAGCTCCGCCTCGACCTGGGCGATCTGCCGGCTGACCGCGGAAGGGGCGATATCCAGGGCGTCGGCCGCGGCGCGCACGCTGCCCAGGCGCACCGCCTCGACGAAATAATGCAAGCGTTGTTCGTGAATTCCACGCATCCGTGTGTTCTCGTAAAGGCAACGGAAAAGGCCATTTCCAGTATTGGAGAGAGAACAGGCCGCTGTCCATACTCGGGCCAAGACCACGGCCGCCCCGGCCTGGCCAAGGCCCGCGACGCAGAGCTCCGGAACGGCGAGAAGTCCCAGGCGAGACCCTGTCCGCGCCGGGCTTCCTCCCTCCGGCACGCCAGGCGTGCGACCTCGACCAGGCCTCCAGAACGACCGGGTCCTGCTCCCTAGCGGAGCCCTTTTCTGCCCAGCGGGCCTAAGAGCGGCTAACAAAACGTAGCGAGCGGTTGTCAGGCGGGTGCGCGCGGCGCGCAGGAACCGGAGTGTACGAGCGGTACATGAGGATTCC
>NZ_WHOV01000212.1:0-4092 GCF_009765395.1 Pseudomonas sp. BAV 4579
GCGACTTGCCACCCAGCTCCAGGGTCACCGAGGCCAGATGCCGGGCAGCGGCCTGCATCACCAGGCGGCCCACGGCCGTCGAGCCGGTAAAGAAGAAGTGATCGAAGGGCAGTGCCAGCAGCGCCTGGGCGGTGGTGACGTCGCCTTCGCAAAAGGCCACGGTGTCCGGGGTGAAGGCCTCGGCCAGCAGCTCGCGCAGCACCGCATTGACCGCCGGGGTGAATTCCGAGGGCTTGAGCATCACGCTGTTGCCCGCCGCCAGCGCCGATACCAGCGGGCCGAGCAGGGTGGAGACCGGGTAGTTCCAGGGGGCGATGATCAGGCAGCGACCGCGTGGCTGGCTGTGGATGTGCGCCGGGCAGCCGAGGGAGGTCAGGGTCGGTCGCACCCGCCGCGGCTTCATCCAGCGACGCAGATGGCGGCGCGCGTGCTGGATCTCTTCCAGCACCGGCATGATCTCCGACAATTCGACCTCCACCTCGGGTTTGCCGAAGTCCTGGCGAAAGGCCGCATAGAGCGCCCCCCGCCGCGCCACCAGGGCGCCATGCAGGCGCTGCAGCAGGGTCAGGCGCTCGGCGGCGCTGGAACCGCGCAGGGCCAGGGCGCGCGGTCCCTGGGCGGCGAACAGCCGCTGCAGGGTCTCGGGGTCGACCGGGGCGCAGGCAGCAGCGGGATCGGGGAGGGGCGCATTCATGGCAGCAGTCCGCAAGGGGGCAGGAAGGAGGCGAGGCGGCGACGACGGCAGTATTCAGCCTGGGCGCTGCCAGCGCCAGCGGGGTACCGGCCGAGAGCCGGGGGCACTAAGGGCGAGCAGGGCCGCCAACCCCAGGGCTAGCAGGGCTAGCAGGGCGAGCAGGGCGCTGGTCAGGGCGGCGGGCCGGACCGCGGCGCCCTGCAGCCAGAGTGACGCCAGCGCCGGGCCGGCGGCGCAGCCGAGCAGCTGCAGCGAGGGCACCAGGGTGGCGATGCGGCCACTGGCGTCCAGCCGCAGGGCCAGGCTGATCTGGAAGGGGGTGAGGGTCTGCCAGAGAAAGGTGAAGGCCAGGCACAGCAGCGCGAAGGTCAGGTGCGCCCCTGGTGCCAGGCCGTAGATCAGCGCGGCCAGGCTGCCCAGCAACAGGGTCGCCAGGGTCAGGGTGGTGGCGGCCGGCAGCCAGGCCACCAGCGCCGCGCCGGCCAGACCACCGAGCAACTGCGCGGCGAAGCTGGCGGCGATCAGGGTCTGGGCCTGGCTGGCGTCCAGCCCGAGGGCTTCGCCATAGGGCTCCAGATAGGCCCAGAGCGCACCGATCGCCGCTAGCTGGCAGCCGACGAAGGCCAGCAGCAGGGCCTGAGGTAGCCGCCAGCGATGGCGGACGGGCACGCTGCCAGGGATCTCCAGCGCGGCCAGCCGGCGGGGCAAGGCGGCGGTCAGTGGCAGGGCCAGGGCGGTCACGCCGGCCAGCAGCCGGAAGCCGCCGGGGCTGCCCAGGCGCGGCAGGATCCACAGCGCCAGCAGGGCGGCCAGCAGGCCCTGGCAAAAGGTCTGCAGCGCCATGAACAGGCCGGATAGCCGCTCGGCGGCGGGCTGGCGCACGATCAGCGCCACCGCCGCCCAGAGCAGCAGGCCTTCGCCGAGGCCGGCGAGGGCGCGCAGGCCGAGCAGCAGCAGATCACCGCTGGCCTGGGCGCTGGTAAGGTCGGCGGCGACCGCCAGCAGCGTCGCCGGTACCAGGACCCTCGGCAGTCCCAGACGGGGCCCCAGGGCCTCACCGGCGATGACCCCCAGGCCCAGGGCGACGATCTCGCCCATGGCCACCAGACCCAGGCCATCGAGGCTGGCGCGACCGCTGGTGAACAGCTCGCCGAGCAGCAGCGGCTGCAGGCCGAGGATGAGCAGGGCCAGGGACCCCAGCAGCAGCGCGGCGCAGACCTGGCGGGGCGGAGAGGGCGAGGTGACGGTCATGGGCTCTACCTTCGACGAGTAACTAGTAACCGCGGCTTTCCGCCGGCAGCCGGCCCTGGCGGAAGGCCTCGGCGGCGGCGCGCTGGTCGCGCTGGAGCCGGCGGGTGGCGATCAGCACCACCCACCAGGGCAGGCGGGTGAGCGCCGCGCCGGTGGCCTGGGCCAGGGTGTAGGCCTTGGCGCATTTCTCGAACAGCTCGGCATTGAGGGCGGCGCGGCTGGCGGTGGTCCCCAGGCACAGCGGCTGACCGCCGAGCAGCTGGACGTTGCCCTGGTCGGCCAGGGCTTCCGCCAGGGCGTTGCTCCTGGTCACCGCAGGCGCCATCCGCCCCAGGTGCCGGGCCTGCTCGTCGAACAGCTGCGGCAGCTGGCCGCCGAAGTCCGCCACATGCTGCCCATAGCGCCCGGCCCCCTGGATGATGGCGCCGACATCCGGTCGCGAGCGGTAGATAAGTGCGTGATCGAGGGCGCCGCCGCTGCTGCGGGTCAGCTCGATCGCGCAGGGGGCGGCATCGCCCAGGGTGCCGTACCAGAGGCTGCCCGCCCCTGGTATGCGTACCGACAGGGCCAGGGCCGAGCGTTCGCCCTGGCGGGCCAGACGTTGCTGCAGATCCAGCCATTGCTGGCGCAGTTCGGCTTTCATGGGCGGCCTCATACCAGTTGGAAGACCCGGTCGAAACGCTCCAGGGCGTCGTCGATCACGGCGTCGGTGTCGGCCAGGCTGGTGTAGATGCGGCTGCCGGCCAGGGTGATGAGGCCATGGGCGGTGTAGGCCGCGCCCATCTCTTCCATCATGTGCTTGCGCGCCTTGGCTTCGTTGCGCACCCGCAGCAGCTTGAGCGGGTTGCCGGTGTCGAGCAGCAGCACGCCGGAGGTCTGCAGATGGACGATGGAGCCCAGGTTGTAGGCGACATAGGGCAGGTTGCGGCGCGCGATGATCTCGTCCAGCCCTTGGCGCAGCCGATCGCCGGCGCGGCCGGCCTGGCCGGCCGCGTCGAGGCGCTGGATCTCCTTGAGGGCGTAGTAGCCGGCCACGCAGCACAGCGGATTGGCCGACAGGGTGCCGCCGACGAAGGCGCGCTTCGACGAGGTGCCGATGCCGCCCACCAGCAGCTGCATGACCTCGGCCTTGCCGCCCAGGGCCCCGGCCATGGGATAGCCGCCGGTAAGGCATTTGCCGAGCACGGTCAGGTCAGGCAGCACCTTGAAGTAGCCCTGGGCACCGCCCATGCCGGCGCGAAAACCGGTCACTACCTCGTCGAAGATCAGCAGGGCGCCGAATTCGTCGCAGAGCTTGCGCACCTCGCGATTGAACTGCGGATGCACCGGGCGGGTGCCGCTCTCCGGGCCGAAGGGTTCCACCAGCACCGCCGCGGTGCCGCCGCGCAGGCGATTGAGTTGCAACCGCCGGCGCAGGGCGTCGAGGTCGTTGGGCGGGCTTTCCTGGGTGCGGGCGGTGGCGCCCCGGGGAATGCCGAGGGCCTCCATGCGCCCGGTGCCGGGCAGGCGCATGCCGTACACCAGCTGATCGCTCCAGCCGTGATAGGCCCCGCCGATCTTGATGATCCAGCGGCGCCCGGTATAGGCCCGCGCCAGGCGCACCGCGGCCATGGCCGCCTCGGTGCCCGAGCCCAGCAGCCGCACCTGGTCGATGCCGGGCACGCTCTGGCAGACCAGTTCGGCGAGCTTGACCTCGTATTCGTGCAGCAGGCCGGTGACCGGGCCGCACTCGGCGAGGATGCGCTGGACCTGCTCGCGCACGCCGGGATGATTGGAGCCGAGCAGGGTGGGGCCGCCGGCCTGGAGAAAGTCGATGTAGCGGTTGCCGTCGACGTCGGTGAGGTGGGCGCCTTCCGCCCGGGAGATGGCCAGGGGGAAGGGATGGTTGAACGCCAGGTTGTGCTGGATGCCCCCGGGAATGAAGCGCTTGGCTTCTTCCGCCAGTCGCCGCGAGCCCTGGCAGCGCTCGTCGAAATAGCCCATGACCTTGGCCAGGGCATCGCGGCGCAGCGGGCGCATGGGTTGTTTGACCAGGGCGTCGAAACGGCGATAGAGCGTCTCGGTATCCGGCCAGGCGGAAATCGCCGGCGGCGTGGGCACCAGGGGCAGCGGGGTGGTCAGGGGCTGGTTCATGGCGGACCTCAGGA
>NZ_WHOV01000022.1:0-35991 GCF_009765395.1 Pseudomonas sp. BAV 4579
ACCCCGTCTGCCCCCTCGCCCTATCTACCCCTGCTGCAATGGCTGGCCCTGATCCTCTGTTCCGCCCTGGTCGGGGGCGGACTCAGCTGGTTGCAGGTACCCGCGGCGCTCTTTCTCGGCCCCATGCTGGTGGCCATCGGCTTTGGCGTCAGCGGCGCCACCATTCGTCTGCCACGGCGGCTGTTCCAGACCGGCCAGGGCGTGGTGGGCTGCCTGATCGCCCATGCCATGACCGCTGCGGTGCTGCTCACGGTCGCGCAGCACTGGCCGGTGATGCTGCTGGCCACCGCCCTGACCGTGCTGCTCAGCCTGCTTACCGGCGCCCTGCTGGTGCGCTTCGGTGGTCTGCCCGGCAGTACCGCCGCCTGGGGCACCACGCCTGGCGCCGCGGCCGCCATGGTGGCCATGGCCGAGGAATACGGCGCCGACCCACGCATCGTCGCCACCATGCAATATGTCCGGGTGGTCTGCGTGGTGCTGATCAGTGCCCTGGTCGGCCGGTTGCTGGGCGCCGAAGGCAGCGGCACCGGGACCCAGGCGACCGTGGTCAGCCTGGACGACCACTTCGCCTTCAACCTGGCGCTGACCCTGGCGGTGGCCCTCGCCGGCAGCTGGCTGGGCGGTCGGCTGTTTCCTGCCGGCGCCCTGCTACTGCCGATCGCCCTGGGTACCCTGCTGCAACTCAACGGCTGGCTGGACATCACCCTGCCCCATCTGCTGCTCGCGGCGGCCTATGGCGCCATGGGCTGCTATGTGGGTCTGAGATTCGATCGGGCCACGGTCGCCTATGTCTGGCGCGCCCTGCCCAAGATGATCTTCGCCTCACTGCTGCTGATCGCCCTGTGCGCCCTCTCGGCCCTGCTGATGGCGAAGCTGATGCACGTGGACTTTCTTACCGCCTATCTGGCGACCAGTCCGGGCGGACTGGATTCCATGGCCATCATCGCGGTGGATGCCCATGCCGATGTCGGCCTGGTGCTGGCCATGCAGGCGTTGCGCCTGATCGGGGTGGTGCTGACCGGGCCGTTACTGGCCCGGCAACTGGTCAAGCTGGCCCGCACCTAGCACGAGCCGAGGGCCCGACCATCAGGCCGAGCGACGGCGCTCGACCTGGGCGGTGATGTTGTAGCCCTCGGCGGCATGGCCGCGCACCACGACCCGAGCATCTGGATAGAACCCCTTGAGACGCTGTTCGAAGAGAAAGTAGATTTCCGCGCCAACCCGGATCTCCGCGGGATCGGTCAGGGTCAGGGAAAAGTTGCGCACGGGATCAGCGGCGTGCTGCGGCTCGTTCTCCTCGATGCGCTGCATGGCGTCTGCGACGATCTGTTCGGCGATCTGCGACATCTTTGACCTCCCGGTCAGGCAGTTGGCTGGGTGCCATCCCGAGGACGGCCGTATCGCTAGTGACCACGGCGGTGCCATGAGGATTCGTGCGCTCTGCAAGATTCCGACGAAACTGTAGACTCGTCTGACTTTTATCCCCGTGTAGTGGCCTGAATCGCCCGGCGCGCGGTCTCCTGCACACCGAGGACGAGGACCTACCCCGCCATGGTCGACGCCGACGATACCCCCCTCCCGCCGCGCAACCCGGCCACCCAGCGCCGGGCGCTGTGGCTGCTGGTCTGTGCCGTCGCAGTGATCCTGGCGCTGGAGTCCTGGCAGGTATGGCGCAATTACCAGAACGCCTTCGCCAGCGCGCGCAGCGACGTCGGCAACATCGCCCTGGCGGCGGCGCAGCATGCCGACGACGCCATCAAGGAAGCGGATTCGCTGCTGGTCAGCATCCGCGACCGCCTGGAGGATCAACCCCTCGAGCACCTGGACCGCCCCCGCGTGCATCGCCTGCTGGCGCGCCAGGCCGCGCTCCTGCCGCAACTGCACGGGTTGTTCATCTACGGTCGCGATGGCGAATGACGGGTGACCGACAAGAGCAGCGAGCCGCCCCGGGCCAACAATGCCGATCGCGAGTATTTCCAGTTTCACCGCCAGCACGCCGCCGACGTGCTGCACGTCGGCACGGTGATCGAGAGCCGCAGCACCCACGAGTTGATCATCCCGGTATCACGCCGGCTGGAAGACCGCGACGGTCGCTTCGCCGGTGTCCTCCTGGCCACCATCCGCCTGCAGTACTTCGTCGACTACTACGAGCGCTTCAAGCTGGACGCCCGCGGCGCCATCACCCTGGCGCAGGACGATGGCACCCTGATGGTCCGCCGGCCCTATGTGCCCGAGCACGTCGGCACCGCGCTGGCCAGCAGCACGCTGTTTCGCCAGTACGTGACCCAGGCCCCCAGCGGTACCGCCCTGGTGCGCGCCATGCTCGACGGCCGCGAACGCCTCTATGCCTTCCAGCATCTGGAAGGCTATCCACTGGTGGCGCTGGCCGGTATCTCGCGGAGCGACATCCTCGCCAGCTGGCGCCAGGACATGCTGAGATCGGTGACGGTGGTCGGCCTCATCATCGTCGGCATGCTGGTCTTCGGCTTCAGCCTGCTGCGCGAGATCCGCGCCGGCGAACGCAGCGCCGTGGCCCTGCGCCAGGCCCATGACGAGTTGCACCTGCTGACGCTCAAGGACAGCTTGACCGGGCTGGGCAATCGTCGGCAGTTCGACAACCTGCTGCCGGTGGAGCTGGCCCGGGCGCAACGCAACGCCCAGTCGCTCAGCCTGCTGATGATCGACATCGATCACTTCAAGGCCTACAACGACCACTATGGCCATCCCGCGGGCGATCGCTGCTTGCAGGCGGTGGCTGGCGTGGTGGCCTCGGCGGCGCGCCGCCCGGGCGACCTGGCCGCGCGCTACGGCGGTGAGGAGATGGTCCTGCTGCTGCCCAACTGCGACGAAAGCGGCGCCCAGCGGGTGGCCGCCACGGTCCAGGAACGCCTGCAGGTGCTGGAGGTGGCCCATGCCACCAGTCCCTTCGGCCGCATCACCGTCAGTCTCGGCATCGCCGTCCAGCCGCCCGGGCAGACCCCGCCGCCCCAGCCCGCCGATCTGCTGGCCAGCGCCGATGCCGCGCTCTACCGCGCCAAGCACCTAGGCCGCAATCGCACCCATCCGCCGCTGCAGGATCAGGCGCTCTAGGCGTGGCCCGGGCGCCATGCGGACGGGCCTAGCCGCAGATCATGCCGCCGCGGTAGTGCACCCGGTCCTTGCCGGCGCGCTTGGCCTGATAGAGCTCGCCATCGGCCTGCTTGAGCAGCTCCGAGGGCTGATAGCCCGGCGCGAGGCGCGCCACCCCGGCGCTGAAGGAAAAGCAGCTGCCGGTGCAGGTGTTGCTGCGGCTATCGTCCAGCAGCGCCTGCAGTCGCTGTGCCAGCTGGCGCTCGTCCTCGGCCTGCAACAGCACGCCGAATTCCTCGCCGCCCAGGCGCCCGAAGCGGCCACCCGGGAAGTGCCTGACCAGGGTAGCGGCCATCTCCTTGAGCACCTGGTCCCCCTTGTCGTGGCCGAATCTGTCGTTGATCCGCTTGAAGTCGTCGATGTCGAGCATGACGAAATACCAGGACGCCGAGCCCTCGCGGCAGACCTGCTCCATGTCCAGCATCAGCGCGCGGCGGTTGCTGATCCCGGTGAGGGCATCGGTTTCCGCCTGTAGCCGATAGCTTTCCTTGAGCTCCAGGGTGCTGGCGACGATGCGGACGAAGGTGGCATTGAGCAGCAGCCCCAGTGCCAGGCTGGCCCCCAGCATGACCACGAACAGCGGCAGGGCTGTCGCGGTGATGCTGTCCAAGGCGCCATAGAACAGCAGCAGCCAGACCGCCGCGGCGGCGATGCCATAGTCGAGCACATGGGAAAACAGAATGGTCGAGCCGAGGGTGATGACGATGGCCATGGGAATCATCCAGGCATGGCCAGCCTCGCCCATGCCGAGGATCTGGAAGCGAAAGGCCAGGGCCTCGAACAGCACGAACACCAGGGCGAACAGGCGCCAGACGGCAAACCGCCGGGCGGTGGTCATGGCCAGGCAGGAGCCGATCATGCCGGCGAAGGCCAGCCAGCCCCAGGCCGGCACCCCGACGGTCAGGAAGGGGTTGATCAGCACGCTGATCAGCCAGCCTAGGATGCCGGTACTCTGCGCCAGCACATTGGGCAACTGCAGCATCTGGCGAATGTGAGTCTGATAGGTCATTGCACAACTCGAACGCCAAATTTAGTGGCCAACTGATATCACTGGATGCTATCCCATTCGTGGCCCGTCGTCGGCGGAAAGCGGACTCAAGCAAGACGATAGACGTCTGGTTATCGCTTCGCCCATCACTGGACCGGATAGGACCACGGTCGCGCACGGATCGCGCCAACGGACGGCGGCGAAATGACGCCACCGGTCAGCTTGTCCTGCAACCCGCAGCGCCCGGCCCGCTAAGCTCTTCGCTGCGGATTCTCGGCTAGGCTTGGCAGTGCCCAGGCCGTCGTTCATGCTTTCAACGCCTTATCAGCTCCCACCCTCGGTATAGAACAAACCAGGCGCCATCATGGAAATCGATGCTCTGTTCGATCACCTGCATACCCTTCCCAGCATTCCCAAGGTGGCTCAGGAGCTGATCCAGCAGTTCGACGATCCCGACAGCAGCATCGAAGACGTCGCCCGTAATCTGGCACTGGATCCGGTGCTCTCGGCCAAGGTCCTGCGCCTGGCCAACTCGGTGCGTTTTCGTGGCGTGCGACCGTCCACCAGCATCGAAGGCGCCGCCATCCGCCTGGGCTTCGACGCCCTGCGCACCCTGGTGCTGGCCTCGGCGGTGACCGCGGCCTTCCGCCACAACCCCAGCTTCGATCCGCGGGACTTCTGGCAGCACAGCTTCGATGTGGCCAGCATCTGCCGCGTCCTCGCCCGCCAGGCCGGTGCCGATCCCGAGACCGCCTTCACCTGCGGCATGCTGCACAGCATCGGCGAGTTGCTGATCAGGACCGCGGCGCCCGACATCGCCGTGCGCATCGACGCCGAGCAGCGCGCCCCGGTGCCCGCCGACCAGGCCATCGGCTTCGGCTATCCGGAGCTGGGCGCCGAGTTGGCCCGCCGCTGGCAGCTGCCGGTGGTGATCCAGCACGCCATCGCCTACCAGCTGCATCCCCAGGACGCGCCCGAGGATTCCGCTCCGGCGCGCATGGTCGCCCAGGCGCGGCTGATTTCCTTCGTCCTGCGGCGTCACGGCGGCATCAACGACCAGGCCAAGGCGGCCCTGGCCAATCCGCTGCTGGAAGGCGTGGATCTGGAGCTTCTGCTGGGCGAACTGCCCGAGGTAATAGAGGCGGACAAGGCCTTCGGTACCCTGATCAACTGACCGGCTGCCCCCTGCACGGGCAGCGCCACCGCCTGCATCACAAATCTGCCAGCCGGTCGTGGCAAAAGTCGAACGGGTAGCCCAAGAATCGGTCGAAGCGTTATAGCTGACAGGAGTGATTGCGATGGCCGAGCCGCTGAAGTTCACGGATGCGAACACCATTATCAAGGGCGCTTTTCAACCGATGCTGTGCGCCATGACCGCCCAGGATCAGGCGACCTTCAACGTCGAGGTCTATGCACCCAACGGCACGGCGCTCCTGCAACGCCGCATCGCGCGGGTCGATCTGCTGGACAACTCCCTGCTGGAAGCCTTCATCTGCGACAGCCGCGCCCGGATCGAACGGGCCACCCATGAGCGACTCGACTGGCAGGTCCGCTACACCCGCGCCTGCTGAGGCTCTTCCGCCGTTACAGGCTGCGATCGAAAAAAGGCGCCCCGAGAGGCGCCTTTTGTTTGACCATCAATCGTTGAGCACGCGTTTCTGCTGGCTGCCCTGGGCCTTGGTGGCAGGCGTCTTGTCGGCCTTCTTCTGGGTGGACGGCGTGGCGCTGGAGGTGTCGTCCGCACTGTCTCTGTTGCTGGTGTTGGAGCTGCCCGGCGCGCCGATGCCGTTGCCGGTCACCCCGGCGTCGTTGTTGCTGCTGGCGGCCAGGCTGGGACCGGCCACCAGGGCCAGGGCAGCGCTCAGGGCAAGGATCAGCGGGGTCTTGCGCATCTTGGTGTCCTCCGGCCGCGAAAGGAAGGGTGTCGCGGACTGCACCCTGGTTGATTAGGCCAAAGCCCGGGCCAAGCGTTCCCGCCTTCCTATAGACTAACGGCCATCCCGCCGCCCCCCGACAGGTGCGGCCGTCGCATTCAGGAGTTGCCGTGAAGCACCGCTACCTCATCGTCGATCGCACCGCGCTCGATACCCCCGCGCTGTTCGACTATCTGGCCGAGGCGCCACAGCACCGCGTCATCGTTTCCGGCGGCACGGCCGAGCAGCTGTTCGCCGCCGAGCTCTGGCCGCGCCTGCGCGAACGCCTGGCGCCCCACGCCGAGCGCTTCTTCTTCGCCGACTCCAGCGGGCCGCTACTGCAGGCCGAGCTGGAAGGCCGCAAGCCCGGCCTGCTGGACCGCGAACTGACCCTGGCCTTTAAGCAGGCGGTGACCGCCGACGCCGAGGACGATCGCGTCCTGGTCCGCATTCGCCGCGAATTGCTCGATACCGACGACGATTACCAGACCAACCGCCGCATCTTCCTCAACAGCCTGCTCGGCCAGATGCGCCGCGCCCTGCCGGCGGGCGCGATGACCGCCGGCAACTGGCAGGACGCCGTCCGCCAGGCCATCGCCGCGGCCCAGCAGGGCCTGGCCAAGGGTTTCGCGCCGGGATTGGCCGATGCCCCCTTCAAGGTCTTTCTCAAGGCCTATCCGCTGGCGGCGCGCTATGTCGCCCAGCTCGCCGTGCTGCTGATCACCGCCGGGCGCCAGGACAACGACGTCCTGATCGACCGCTTCGTCGCCCAGGATCCGGCACTGGTCGCCACCCTGTTCGACGGCCTGCTGACCGAGGACGACGAGCAGCGTCAGGCCTACACCGCCCTCAAGCGCACCCTGGATGCCCTGGGGACCGGCGGCCAGGCGCTGCACTGAAGGGCTAGAGGCGCTCCAGCAGCGCCGGCAGGATCATCCCGGCTGCGCCCAGCAGCTGCCAGTCACCCTTGAAATCCGCCGCCGGCTGCGGATCGATGCGCACCACCGTGGCCCCCTGCCGGCGCGCCACCCCTGGCAGACTGGCCGCCAGCTGCACCAGCCCCGAGGTGCCGACCACCAGGCAGAGGTCACAACGCTCGGCCAGGGTCCAGGCGCTGGCCAGGGCTTCTGCGGGTAGCGACTCGCCGAACCAGACCACCCCAGGTCGGGCTAGACCGCCGCAGGCGGGACAGTGCGGCGGCGCCACGAGTGGCTCCGCGGATTCCGGCAGCGGCGGTACTGCCAGGGGCCGCGCACACGCGAAGCAGCGCGGCGCATGCAGGCTGCCGTGCAGATGAATCACCTCGCGACTGCCCGCGCGCTCGTGCAGGTCGTCGACATTCTGGGTGACCAGGCGCAACCGCCCGTGCTGCCGGCCCCAGTCCGCCAGGGCAAGATGCGCGGGATTGGGCTGGGCCGCCAGCACTTGGGCACGCCGCCACTCGTACCAGCTCCAGACCCGCACCGGGTCCTCGACGAAGGCTTCGGCCGTGGCCAGTTGCGCCGGATCGAAGCGCGCCCAGAGCCCGGTCAGGGCCTCGCGAAAGGTGGCGATGCCGCTTTCCGCCGACACGCCGGCACCGGTCAGGACCAGCACCTCGTCGGCCTGGCGCAGATGTTCGAGCAGCACCGGCGGCAACGCGGCGAGACCATCGCGACAGTCGTTGGGATAGGGCATGGATACGTTGACTCCTGACATCTGCGGCAAAACAACAGGGTCTTGCGGACCGCGAAAAAGACCGAAAGTGTGACGCTACTCGACGGATGGTGAGTCCACTCATCGTTTTCCGGGGAACTGAGGTTCACCCTTTTCGCCACAGGCCGATAATCCGGGAGTCCGCGTCCGATGTCGCTCCTAGCCTAACGGTATGTGAATGAAGAAGTCCGTCGTTTCCAAGTATCCGCGCCTGCTCATTGCCGGCGCCCTGGCCCTCGTCACCGCCCTCAGCCTGGCCAGCTGGCTGTGGCTCACGCCCAGCACCCCGGCCCCTACCGCCACCGCCATGCTCGCCAGCGTGCAGCAGGCCCCCGAACACTGGACCCGGCAGCCACGTGATCTCTCCGTGCTGCTGGGCGATCTGCGCGCCAAGGCCATCACCGGCGCCGTGCTCGGTGATCACATCCTCTACATAGACACCAATCGCGGCGAGCACTACGCCGTGGCCGACAACGGCGGGCGCATCGCCGATCGCCTGCTGGCCGACTACGCCACCCAGGCTGAACCGCTGTTCCCGGTGGCCACCTGGAGCGAATCCGGGCAGCGTCATCCCTGGCTCGACGCCCTGCTGATAAACCTGCCGGGCTACCTGCTCCTGCTGTTGCTGGCCATCCCCCTGGCCCTGAGATTCGCCAGCCCCTTCAAGCTGCATCGCAAGGGCACCGGTATCTCCTTCAAGGACGTGGTCGGCGCCGCCGAAGCCAAGCGGGCGCTGGAAGACGTCACCACCTGCCTGCGCAATCCCGCGGCCTTCGCCGCCCTGGGTGCCCGTCCGCCTAAGGGCGTGCTGCTGACCGGCGAGCCCGGCACCGGCAAGACCCAGCTGGCCAAGGCCCTGGCCACCGAGTGCAACGCCCACTTCATCCAGGTGACCGGCAGCGACTTCTCCTCGATGTTCTTCGGGGTCGGCATCCAGAAGGTCAAGTCGCTGTTCCGCACCGCGCGCAAGAAGGCGCCCTGCATCATCTTCATCGACGAGATCGACGGCATCGGCCGCCGCGCCGAGCAGTCGCGCTCCAGCGATGCCGAGGCCAACCGCATCATCAACCAGTTCCTCACCGAGCTGGACGGCTTCGAAGGCACCAGCGGCGTGCTGGTGCTGGGCGCCACCAACTTCGCCGATTCCCTGGATCCGGCGCTGCGCCGCGAAGGTCGCTTCGACCGCACCATCGCCGTGCCGCTGCCGAGTCTGGAAGACCGCCGGGCGCTGTTCGAACTCTATGCCGGCAAGCTGCCCTGCGCAGGCGAGCTGGACCTGGCCGCCCTCTCCCGCGGCACCGTGGGCCTGACCCCGGCGGCCATCGCCTACATCAGCAACCACGCCGCCCTGCTGGCCGCGCGCGAGAACGCCAGCGCCGTGACCATGGCGCACTTCGTCGAGGCCATCGAGACCTGCCGCATCGGCGAGCAACCGGTCGGCGTCACCCCGCTGGGTTCGGCCGAGCGCACCCGCATCGCCGTGCATGAAGCCGGTCATGCCCTGGTCGCCGCGGTGCTCAACGTCGGTCGGGTGGAAAAGGTCACCCTGCTGCCGCGGGGCCAGGCCCTGGGCGTGACCCTGATCACCCCCACCGAAGACAAGCGCCTGCACCTGAAGTCGGAACTCGAAGGCCGCATCCAGATGCTGCTGGCCGGTCGTTGCGCCGAGCAGCTGTACTTCAACGAGGTCTCCTCGGGTGCCGCCCAGGACCTGCAGGAAGCCTCCAAGCTGGCGCTGTCCATGGTCGCCTCCCTGGGCATGGGCCCGAGCGGCTCGCTGCTCAGCCTGCAGGCCCTGCGCGACGCCGGCATCGAGTTCGACGCCGGGCCCAGCATCGCTTCTGCCGATCAGCTGCTGCACAGCCTGGATCATCGCTGCCTGGCGCTGATCACCGAACTCAAGCCGGCGCTGGACGACATCACCGACCAGCTGCTGCGCGACGAGACCATTCCCGGCAGCGCCGTGGCCGAAGCCATCGCCCGCGCCAGCGGCCTGGAAGCCTGCGGCGCCCTCAATCGCGCCCTGGCCTTCGTGCCGGAGCGTTCGGCTGATTCGCGCACGGGTGACAGCGAGCCGAGCATCGCGGCGGCCTTCAAGGGCGAGTGATGCCCGCGCCGCCTTGAAACGAAAAGCCCCGGTCTGCCGGGGCTTTTTCATGTCCGCACCGGCAGGGATGCTCAGAGAATATTGGCGTAGTCCGCCTCGATCCGATCCAGGCTCAGGTGGTTGAGGAAGTTGGAGAAGCACATCCAGGCCGCCAGGGCGTTGAGGTCCTGGAATTGCGCGGGCAGGTACTTGGGTGGCACCACCACGCCTTCGTCCACCAGCTGGCGCAGGATGCGCATGTCTTCCAGGGTGGTCTTGCCGCAGAACAGCAGCGGGATCTGCTCCAGCTTGCCCTTGCGCACCGCCAGCTGGATGTAGTTGTAGATCAGGATGAAGCCCTTGAGATAGGACAGGTCCTTGGTAAAGGGCAGCCCCGTCGGCGTCGAGCCGCGAAACACCCGACTGGCGTTCTGGTAGCCCGACTCCAGGTCGTAGCCCTGCTCCTGGAAGAAGCGGAAGACCTCGAGGAAATCGGCGCCGTCCTCGGCCAGGTGGATGGCGCGGGTGCGATTGGTCAGCTTGCGCAGCCGGGTCGGATAGGAGGCGAAGGCGATCACCTCCATGAGGATCGCCAGGCCTTCCTGGGTCACGGTGGACGACGGCGGCCCCTTGGCCAGGAAGGTGCAGATCGGCTGGTTCTGGCCATTGAGGGTGGTGCCGACGTGCACCAGGCCCTCGTGGACCTCCAGCGCCCGGACGTCGCGCTCGTTGAACAGGGCGTCGGCGCGCACCTTGATGTAGTCGGCGCCAGCCGCGGCGTCGGCGACGATGCCATCGGATTCGAACACCCGGATGGTGCCTTCCGTCTCACCGAACACCCGATTGAGGCGCGCCTGCAGGATGGGCACGGCGTCCTTGGCGGTGAGGGTCTTGGGCTCGTCTTCCAGGGCGCCGCGATGGGCGATGTTGTCCAGGTAGCTGGACATCATCATGCCCAGGTCGGCGAGGGTCGGATCGCCGGCGTGGAAGGCGTCCGAGGCCGCGCCATAGAGTTCCTGGGAGATCAGGCCGAAATCCGGGGTGCCCCGCGCCTGCAGCATGCGGATCACCATGCGGTATTCGCGGCACATCCGCCTCATGATCTGGCCGACCGGATTGAACTGGCCGAGCTGGCGGGTGACCTCGCGCTCGATACTCTGGAATTCGCCCTTGAGCGCATCGCCGTCGAAGCCCAGCGGGCGTCCCTCGTAGAAGGCACGATCCACCGCCGGCAGGCGCTGGCCCTTGCCCTCCAGAAAACCCTGGCGCACCCCCTCGTCCCACTTCACCGCATCGAGGATGCGGATCGGCGCCTGGGCCGCGACGATGCGATCGGACAGCTGGCGGATGGTCTGGTGATAGGGATCGAGAAAGGGCTGGCGGGCATTCATGGCGGCAACCGGGCGACGGGCAAGGCTGCAAGGATGGCCGCTGCCGCGCCTTTTGCCTAGGTTGCGCGACAGCAGACCTGCCGAGTCGCCCTATTTGGCGAACAGCTGGCTCATGTCCTTGAAGGCCTTGAACTCCAGGGCATTGCCGCAGGGGTCGAAGAGAAACATGGTAGCCTGCTCGCCGACCTGGCCCTGGAAGCGGATATAGGGCTCGATGACGAAGCGGGTTTCCCGGGCGCGCAGCCGTTCGGCCAGGGCTTCCCATTCGTCCCAGCCCAGCACGATGCCGAAGTGCGGTACCGGCACGTTGTGCCCGTCCACCGCGTTGGTATGGGCCTCGTCCTGGGACGCGGTCTTGGGGTGCTCGTGGATCACCAGCTGATGGCCATAGAAGTCGAAGTCGACCCAGTGATCGCTGGAGCGACCTTCGGCGAGGCCGAAGACATCACCGTAGAAGTGCCGGGCGGCGGCCAGATCGTAGACGGGAATGGCGAGGTGAAAGGGTGACAGGGCCATGCTGGGAAATCCTGCTCAGGGGGAATGCAGCCATTCTCACCCCAGGTTTTCCTGTGCATAAAGCGTATTTTACTGCCTCCGAGCGACAAAAATTTTGTGGCTCGCTACAGTGGCTTCCCCTGCCTTCAGGCCACCACCATGCTTCGCGAACTCAAGACCCTGCTCGCCGTGGCCCGCCATGGCAGTTTTGCCGCGGCCGGTCTGCACGTGGGCCTCACGCCCTCGGCGGTGAGCGCCCAGATCCGCACCCTGGAACAGAATCTGGGCGTGAGCCTGTTCGACCGCAATGGTCGCAGCGCCCTGCTCAATGCCGCCGGTCGCCGGGCCCTGCCGCTGGCCGAAGAGATCCTTGCCACCTATGCGCGCATGGCCGGCGCCGGTGACGAGATCCAGGGCGAATTGCGCATCGGCGCCATCGCCAGCGTCCAGACCGGCCTGCTGCCCGGCACCCTGGTACGGCTGCGCCAGCAGGCGCCACGCCTGGAACCGCGGCTGGTGCCGGGCGTATCCCTGGCGCTGCTCAGCCAGGTGGATGCCGGCGAGCTGGATCTGGCCATCCTCATCCGCCCGCCCTTCGAGCTGCCCAAGGAGTTGCACGCCACCACCCTGCTGCAGGAACCCTTCGTGCTGATCGCGCCGCCAGGCCTGCCCGGCGATGATCCGCGCCTGCTGCTGGAAACCCAGCCTTTCATCCGCTACGACCGCCACTCCTTTGGCGGGCGCCGGGTCAGCGCCTTTCTGCGCGAGCAGCGGCTGGCGGTGCGCCAGGTGCTCGAACTGGACGAACTCGATGCCATCGTCAAGATGGTCGAGCACGGCCTGGGCGTGGCCCTGGTGCCCTGCGCCGGCCTCTGGCTGGAGCGTCCGCGGGTGCGCCGGCTGTCCCTGGGGCCCCTCACCTTCCACCGCGAACTGCAGGTCATCGCCCGCCACGCCGGGCGCGACCTGCCGGCCGTGGCGCTGTTTCGCCGCTGCCTGACCGAAGCCGTGTCAGAGCCTGGTTAAAATCTCGCGAGCTAGAGACAAACAAGGCGAAAATGGCTGAGGAAGCGGAGTTTACGAGTGGTAAATGAGCATTCCGAAGTCATTTTCAACACAGTTTGGCCGACGCGCAGCAGATTTTGAACAGGCTCTTAGAACAGGTGCACCAGCAACCAGTAGAGTGACGCGGACAGCGCCATGGCCACCGGCAGGGTGAGCACCCAGGCCAGCGCCAGATTGCGCACCGTCGCCCACTGCAGTCCGGAGCCGTTGGCGGCCATGGTCCCGGCCACCCCGGACGACAGCACATGGGTGGTGGAGACCGGCAGGCCGAAGGCGTCCGCCGCGCCGATGGTGCCCATGGCCACCAGTTCGGCCGAGGCGCCCTGGGCATAGGTCAGGTGGGTCTTGCCGATACGCTCACCGACGGTGATGACGATGCGCCGCCAGCCGACCAGGGTCCCCAGGCCCAGGGCGATGGCCACCGCCACCTTGACCCACAACGGGATGAAGCGGGTGGCCTGGTCGATCTGCCGCTTGAACTCCTTGAGGTCCTCCTGCGCCTTGGGCGCCAGCCCCGGCAGGTGCTCCTTTTCCAGCAGGCGGATGGATTCCGAAGCCAGGTACATGGCGTTGCGCACGTTGGGCATGCTCTGCGCCGGCACGTTGTTGAGCGCGCCGTACTGGCGCACCTCGCGGGCGATGTCGTTGGTGATGGCTGCCAGCGCGGGCAGCACCTCGGGGTTGCTCTGTCGCTTGCGCACGAATTCCAGCAGCACCCCATGGGGATCGGCCGGTGCGGCCTGGGGCGCCGCCTGGCGCAGGCCGCTGGCGGTGACCTCGGCGACGGCGGCGAAGGCTGGCGTGGCCGTGGCCGGCACGGCTCGGTTGAGCGCATAGGCGGTCGGCAAGGCGCCGACCAGGATCAGCATTATCAGGCCCATGCCCTTCTGGCCATCGTTGGAGCCATGGGCGAAGGACACCCCGGTGCAGGTCAGGATCAGCAGGCCGCGGATCCACGGCGGCGGCGGCTCGGCGCTCTTCGGCTCCTGGTAGAGCGTCTGGTCGCGCACGATCCGCTTGAGCAGCACCAGCAGCAGCGCCGCGCAGACAAAGCCGATCAGCGGCGAGAACAGCAGCGCATAGCCGACCTTGGCCACCTGGCCCCAGTCCACGCCGCTGCTGCCATCCATCCCGCCCAGCCAGGCATGCATCAGACCGACCCCGATGATGGAGCCGATCAGGGTATGGGAGGACGATGCCGGCAAGCCCAGCCACCAGGTGCCGAGATTCCAGATGATGGCGGCGATCAGCAGGGCGAAGATCATGGCGAAGCCCTTGCCCGCGCCCATTTCCACCACCAGGTCCACCGGCAGCAGGGCGATGACGCTGAAGGCCACCGCACCGCTGGAGAACAGCACCCCGAGGAAGTTGCAGAAGCCGGACCAGAGCACCGCCGCATTGGGCGGCAGCGAGTGGGTGTAGATGACCGTGGCCACGGCGTTGGCGGTGTCGTGGAAGCCATTGACGAATTCGAAGCCGAGGGCGATCACCAGCGCCAGCGCCAGACCGGCGAAGGGCAGCCAGGTGGTAGGCGGCGACTGGGCATCGCTGACATCGTTGTGGATACCACCGAGGGTTACCGCCAGACCGGTCAGCAGCAGCACGCTGAACAGCACGATCCGCAGCGGACCGGGCTTGCGCGAACTGTGCAGGGGATGGGACAGCGGCGACAGGGAGGCGACTGGACTGGACGAAGGCATGGGGCGAACTCCGACACGGGATCTGGCTACCCTGCGCCGGCCACATGACGCTTTTACGTCAGAGAGGTAGCCAGACGACGGATGACCGTCGCAGGCTTTTTTCCCCGTCGCCCCTGCCCTGCTAGGCTGGGACTTTGCTCAAGGATCGCCTCGATGTCCCCGCGCTGGCTGCTCTGCCCCCTGCTGCTGTCCCTCGTCACCGGCGCCCTGGCCGCTACGGAGCCTTCACCGCGCAGTTGCGCCCAGGAAATCGGGCAGCGGCCCGCTCAGGTCCTGGCCACCACCTGCCGAGCGCTCTCCCCCGCCACGCGACCGCCCTGCAACGCGGCCAACAGCTGCGCGCTGATGCAGGACGAGATCGCCCGCAGCTGTGCCCTGTTCGGCGATGGCGAGGCGGCCAAGGAACCCGGTTGCGGTCCGCTGCCCAGCAGCGCCGAGGCGGCGGCAGCCGTGGTCCGGCGTTACTACCGGGCGCTGGATGCGCGGGACTACGGCACCGCCTGGCAGCTATGGGGAAGCGATGGTCAGCCCGGCAACAGCTACGAGAAATTCCGCCAGGGCTATGCCAGGACTCGCAGCGTCCAGGTGACCCTCGGTCGACCTGGCCCGGTCGAGGGTGCAGCCGGTTCGAGCTATGTCAGCATCCCGGTGACGGTCAGGGCGCGCCTCGCCGACGGTACCCGCCAGACCTTCAGCGGCCGCTATCAGCTACGCCGGGTCAACGACGTCGACGGCGCCTCGGCCGAACAGCGCCGCTGGCACCTGGACAGTGCGAAGCTGAAGGCCGAGCGCTAGTCCGGCCCGATCTGCCGCAGCTGGGACAAGCGGCTGCGCGTCCGCGACATGTCGGCGATCTCGCTGTCGGCCAGGGTCGCGTCGAGGGGCGCGGTGCTGATCAGGAACAGCGCCAGCCGGCGGTCGTAGAGCACATCCACCAGGTTGATGAAGCGCTGGCGGGCGGCGGGGCTGGCGTCGCGCAGCGGCGGCACCGCATCGAGCAGCCAGCGCTGCCAGGTTTCGCTCAGGGTCAGGTAGTCGAGGACCGCGGTGGGGCCTTCGCAGAGATCGGCGAAGCTGAAGTGCAACAGGCCCTCCGCGGCGCTGATGGCGGGCAGACTGCGATGGCCCACCGGCACCTCGATCCTGGTCTGCGCCAGTGGCGGCAGCCCCAGCGCCTGGCGCTGTTCCAGGCTGCCCGGCCAGAGATAGGCACCGATACCGAAGGGATCGGGCTCGGCAGGACTGGCACCGCGATAGTCCTGGGGACCGGCCACCGCGAGGATGTCCATGCGCGTCTCGATCAACCGGATCGCCGGCAGGAAGCGCTCGTGGTAGAGCGGATTGGGCAGCAACCCTTCCGGCGAATAGTTGGAGGTGGTGATCAGCACCACGCCGCGACTGAACAGCGCCTTGAACAGTCGGGTGATGAGCATGGCGTCGCCGATGTCATGCACATGGAATTCATCGAAGCAGAGCAATCGACAGCCTGCGAGCAGTTCGTCCAGGCTGGCGGCCAGGGCATCGCCACCCGGCGGCTGGCGAAACATCCGCTCGTGCAGTTCACGAAAGAAGGCATGGAAGTGCACCCGGCGCTTCTCGGCGAATGGCAGGGCGGCGAAGAAGCCGTCCAGCAGGAAGCTCTTGCCGCGCCCCACCGGGCCCCAGAGATAGAGGCTGCGCGGCGCCTGGCGACGGAACAGGCGCGGGCGCAGGAGCTCATCGGCGAGCTGGGCAAAACGGTCGATGGCGGCCTGTTGCGCTGCATCCAGGGTATAGCCACGGCCCTGGGCGAGCTCGGCGAAGTGCCCCAGCACCTGCTGGGCGGGCGAAGGAGACGTCATGCAGGCGGCCAGCCGAGAAAGACAGGGCGCTAATGAAGCTACAGCCGTCGCTGCCGGTCAAGACCGGCAGCGACGTTGCACTCAGGCCGCGGCGATGAACAGGCAGAGGCAGCAGAATATCCCGCCGACCCAGGCCAGCGAACGGCGGGTGCCGTGGTCGCGGATATACAGCCAGGTATAGGCGATGCGGCTGAGCAGGAAGAGGAAGGCCCAGAAGTTGATGGTGCCCTGGTCGGCGCCACCGGTGACGTGGGCGACGATCACCGCCGCGGCGAACAGCGGATTGATCTCGAAGGCATTCTGCTGGGCAGCGTTGGCCCGGGCCCGGGCACCCTCCAGCTTGCCAAGAAAGCTGCGCGGATCCCGGTTGTCCTCGGGCGTGAAGCCGCTGCCCTTGAACTTAGCGTAGTAGGCCGCGCCATAGGGCACGAGGTAGACGAGGAAGATGCACCAGTAGGCGAAGGTCATGTCGGCGTCCCTGGAAGGATGAGGGTTCGCCTATCTGACCTGCCGCGTCGGGAAAAATCCACTCCGCCTCAGACGGCTGTGGATCTGTGGGTCCAGCGCGCCATCAGCGCGGTCGCCACCGCGCAGAGCGCCAGCACCGCGCACATGGGCACCACGGTGCCGTTGTGCAGGGCGCCCACGCTGCTGGAAGCCAGCGCCGCCAGGATGAATTGCAGGCTGCCCATCAGCGCCGAGGCACTGCCGGCATTGGCGCCCTGCCCGGCCAGGGCGCAGGCCGAGGCGTTGGGCACGATGCCGCCGAGCAGGGCGATGGCGCAGAACAGCGGGATCATCAGCACCGGCAGCGCCTTGGGCTGGAAGGCGCCGACCAGCAGCAGGACCAGTCCCGCCGCGGCATAGGCCATCACCGCGCGCCGCAGCCAGAAGGCCGGGCCCTGGCGGACCACCAGGCGGGCATTGACTTGTCCGAGCAGGATGAAGCCGGCGGCGTTGAGGCCGAAGACCCAGCCGTAGTGCTCGGGTTTGACGCCATAGAGTTCGATCAGCACGAAGGGCGAACCGGAGATGTAGGCGAACATCCCGGCCATGGCGATGCCGCCGGTGAGGGTGTGGCCGATGAAGGTGCGATCGCGCAGCAGCCGCAGGTAGTTGCGCAAGGCCCCCCGCAGCGGCGGCCGCGGATGGTGCGCCGGCAGGGATTCGGGCAGCCAGAGCGCCACCGCCGTGCCGCAGGCGGCGGCGAACAGCGCCAGGCTGACGAAGATCGCCTGCCAGCCAAAGGTGCTGAGCAGCAGGCTGCCGGCGAAGGGCGCGATGATGGGCGCGATCCCGGTCACCAGCATGATCTGCGAAAAGGCCCGCGCCGCGGCCATCGGCTCGCAGAGATCGCGTACCACCGCCCGCGCGATCACCATGCCGGCGCAACCGCCCAGGGCCTGGACAAAGCGGGCGGCGATCAGCCAGGGCAGGCTGGGCGCCAGGGCGCAGCCCAGCGAGGCCAGGCAGAACAGGCCGATGCCGATCAGCAGCGGCAGGCGGCGGCCGAAACGGTCCGCCAGGGGGCCATAGAACAGCTGGCCGCTGGCGAGACCGGCGAAATACACTGCCAGACTCAGCTGCACGTGTTCGATATCGGTGGCGAACGACAGTGCCAGCGAGGGGAAGCTGGGCAGGTACATGTCGATGGCGAAGGGAGCGAAGGCCGAGAGGGCCCCGAGAATAAACAGTAAGCGAAGGGTCATGAAGCCTGATCCGAAGGAAGCGGAAGTGTCACGCAGTTACATACAATCATGTTTGTAAAAGCGGCGAGGCGCGCTAGACTGGGTGGCAGACCCACTGCCAGTCAGATCGCCCATGCGTCGTACGAAAGAAGAAGCCGAACAGACCCGCCAAGCCATTCTCGATGCGGCGGAAGCCCTGTTCCTGACCAATGGCGTGGCGCGTACCAGCCTGGAAATGATCGCCCGCGAATGCGGCGTCACCCGGGGTGCAGTGTACTGGCATTTCCAGAACAAGGCCCACCTGTTCCACGAAATGCTTAGCCAGATAAGGATCCCGGCCGACGAACTGACCGAGCGCCTGCGCGTCGACGGCGAGGAAGACAGCCTGCAGCGGCTGTTCAAGCTGTGCATCGAAGGCATGGCGAAATTCACCCAGCCCGGCCGGGAGCAGCGGGTGATGACGATCATGCTGCACCGCTGCGAATTCACCGAAGAGCTGCGCGAGGCCGAAGAACGCGATCTGCAGTTCCTGCGGCAGTTCATCCGCATCACCGATGCCCTCTTCACCGCCCAGGCCGCCCGCCTGCAGCCGGGCGTGACGCCGCAGTTGGCCAGCCGGATGCTGCACAGCCTGTTTCTCGGCACCCTCTCCGATCTGCTGCGCGACGAGCAGACCTTCGCCCCGCTGCTGGCCGCCGATCAGGTGTTCACCACCTTCTTCCGTGCCATCGTGCGCGACTGGACTCAGTCGGCGACGGTATAGCCCGCCTGTTCGATGGCCTGGCGGAAGGGCGCATTCACCTCGGCGCTGTCGATGCGCACCTCGCCCGCCTGCAGGTCCACCTCCACCCGGGCGCGACTGTCCACCTTGAGTACCGCGGATTCGATGGCGCTCACGCAGTGGGCGCAACTCATTCCGATCACCTTGATGACATGCATGGTCTGCTCCTGTCGGTTTTGACCTCTTGCTCCTGACGTCAGCGCCAGGTCCGGGTTCCAGTGTTGACCTTGACCCGAGGTCAGGGTCAACACTGTGTTCAGGAGGTGCCCATGCACGAATTCGAACTCTCCATCAGTGGCATGACCTGCGCGGCCTGCGCCGGTCGGGTCGAACGCGCCCTGCAGAAGGTCCCGGCGGTCAGCGCGGCCGGCGTCAACCTGGCCAGCGAAAAGGCCCGCGTCAGCGCGCCAATCGACGCCGCACCGGCGCTGGCCGAGGCGGTCGGCGCGGCTGGCTACCGGGTGGCCGAGGTCGAGCATGACCTGGCGCTGTCCGGCATGAGCTGCGCCAACTGCGCCGGGCGGATCGAAAAGGTCCTGCGTGCCGTGCCCGGGGTGCTGGCCGCCGAAGTCAACCTGGCCAGCGAAAGAGCCCGGGTGACAACCCTGGCCGCGGTCGAGACGCCAGCCCTGATCGCCGCGGTGGAAGCCGCCGGCTACCGCGCCGAGGATCGCCGCGCCGAAGACGAGCGCTCAACCCCGGCCCGTCAGGGCGTACCCTGGGAGGGTCTGGAGCTGGCCCTGGCGCTGCTGCTGGCCGCGCCGCTGATCCTGCCCATGCTGCTGGCGCCCTTCGGCTGGCACCTGATGCCGCCCGCCTGGCTGCAATTCCTGCTGGCGACGCCGGTGCAATTCCTGGTCGGCGCGCGCTTCTATCGCGGTGCCTGGCATGCCTTGCGCGCGCGCAGCGGCAACATGGATGTGCTGGTCGCCCTGGGCACCAGCGCCGCCTTTGGCCTGAGTCTCTATCTCTGGCTGGTCAAGGACAGCCCGCACCTCTATTTCGAGACGGCGGCCATGGTCATCGCCCTGGTGCGCCTGGGCAAATACCTGGAAACCCGCGCCAAGCGCCGCACGGGCGCGGCGCTGCGCGCCCTGGAAGCCCTGCGCCCGGAAAGCGCCCGGCGCCTCGATGCGAACGGCGAGGAAGAAGAAGTCGCCCTGAATCGCCTGCGCCTGGGCGATCGCCTGCAGCTGCGGCCGGGCGAGCGTATCCCCGCCGACGGCCGCATCCTACAGGGCGAAAGCCAGGTGGACGAAGCCCTGCTCACCGGCGAAAGCCGGCCGGTCGCTAAAGGTCCCGGCGACGAGGTGGTGGGGGGCGCCATCAACGGCGAGGGCAATCTGCAGATCGAGGTCACCGCCCTGGGTGGCGAGACGGTGCTGGCCGGCATCATCCGCCTGGTGGAAGACGCCCAGGCCACCAAGGCGCCCATCCAGCAGCTGGTGGATCGCATCAGCCGGGTGTTCGTCCCGGTGGTGGTGGCCCTGGCCCTGGTCACCCTGCTCGGCTGGCTGCTGAGCGGCCACGCCCTGGAGCCCAGCCTGCTCGCCGCCGTGGCGGTACTGGTCATCGCCTGCCCCTGCGCCCTCGGGCTGGCCACCCCCGCCGCCCTCATGGCCGGCACCGGGGTGGCGGCGCGCCACGGCATCCTGATCAAGGACGCCGAGACCCTGGAGCGCGCCCAGGGCATCACCCGCGTGGTCTTCGACAAGACCGGCACCCTGACCGCCGGCCAGTTGCGCCTGCGCCAGCTGGCCACGGCACCCGGCATCGAGGAAGCCGGATTGCTGAGCCTGGCCGGCAGTCTGCAACGCGGCAGCGAGCATCCCCTGGCCGCGGCGGTCCTGCTGGCCTGTCGCGACCGCGGCCTGGACACCCCACCCGCCCGGGACGTGCGCGCCCTGCCCGGCCGTGGCCTCCAGGGCAGCTGGCAGGCGCGCTCCCTGCTGCTGGGCAATGCGCGGCTCCTGGCCGAACAACAGCTGGACGCCGGCCCCCTGGCCGACGCCGCCCGCGCCTGGGAGGACCAGGGCCTCACGCTGTCCTGGCTGCTGGAGACCGGTGCCCAGCCGCGGGTGCTGGGGCTGCTGGCCTTTGGCGACGAGATCCGTCCGGGTGCTGCCGAGGCCATCGCCCGGTTGCGCCGCGACGGCATCGACAGCTGGCTGCTGACCGGCGACAACCGCGGCAGCGCCCGCCAGGTGGCTACTGCCCTGGGCATCGAGCAATGGGAGGCCGAGGTGTTGCCTGCCGACAAGGCCGCCGTGGTGGCCCGGCTGCAGGCGACCCGGGGCGGCGTCGCCATGGTCGGCGACGGCCTCAACGACGCCCCGGCCCTGGCCGCCGCCGAACTGGGCATCGCCATGGGTTCGGGCACCGCCGCCGCGCGCCACGCGGCCGGCATCACCCTGCTGCAGGAGGATCCGCGCCAGGTGGTGGCGGCACTGGACATCGCCCGGCGCACCCAGCGCAAGATCCGCCAGAATCTGTTCTGGGCCTTCGTCTACAATGTCATCGGCCTGCCGCTGGCCGCCCTGGGTCTGCTCGATCCGGTCCATGCCGGCGCCGCCATGGCCTTTTCCAGCGTCAGTGTCCTGGCCAATGCCCTGCTGCTCGGCCGCTGGCGCCCGTCCGGAGACTCCCTGTCATGAATATCGGTCAGGCCGCCAAGGCCAGCGGGCTCACCGCCAAGATGCTGCGCTACTACGAGCGCATCGGCCTGCTGGCGCCCGCCGGGCGTACCGACAGCGGCTATCGCCAGTATGGCGCGGAGGACCTGCGGGTGCTGGCCTTCGTCCGCCGCTCGCGGGAGCTGGGCTTCAGCCTGGAGGAGATCCGCCAGCTGCTCAGTCTCTGGCAGGACCGGCAGCGCGCCAGTGCCGACGTCAAGGCGCTGGCCAAGCGGCACATCGCCGAGCTGGATCTGAAGATCGCCGAGCTGACCCGCCTGCGCGGGACCTTGGGCGAACTCGTCTCCTGCTGCCATGGCGACGCCAGTCCGGAGTGCCCGATCCTCGATAGCCTGGGGGGCTGACGCAACCGCTGTCGCCTGGTGGGGTCCATCGCTTATCCCCTGCTGCCGAGGTACCCCCATGCAGACCCTGCACCGCTACCAGATCCGCTATCGCCTCAATGGTGAGCCCCTCACCCACGAGCTTGAGAGCTTCGAGCCGGTCACCGAAGAGGAAGCCGTGCTGCAATTGCTGATCAAGCACGTCGAGGAACCCCAGGTGGTGGTCGACGCGCCTTGGGAACACCATGCCCAGCCGAGCATCGCCCGGCGCGCCCAGGAAGCCGGGCTGAGCGACATCGAGGTCAGCCAGCGGGACTGACGGCCGGCCCAGGCGGGTGGCTTTGCGCTATAATTCCGCGCTTTTGCCCCCTTCGCCGGAGACCTTCATGACCCTGCCTCGCCTGCGCCTCAAAGCCAATGCCGACCGCCGTCTGCGCGCCGGGCACCTCTGGGTGTACAGCAACGAGGTGGACGTCGTAGCCACCCCGCTCACCGCCTTCGAACCGGGCGACCAGGCCATCCTGGAAACCACCAGCGGCAAGCCGCTGGGCCTGGTGGCGCTGTCGCCCAACAACCTGATCTGCGCCCGGCTGTTCTCCCGCGACACCGGCTACCTGCTGGACAAGTCGCTGCTGGTGCACCGTTTCAAGGTCGCCCTGAGCCTGCGCGAGCGGCTGTTCGGCAGCCACTGCTATCGCCTGGTCTACGGCGATTCGGACTTCCTGCCCGGCCTGGTGGTGGATCGCTTCAACGACATCCTGGTGGTGCAGATCGCTTCCGCGACCATGGAGCGCCAGCGCGACGCCATCCTCGCCGCCCTGCTGCAGGTGTTCAAGCCCCAGGGCGTGCTGTGGAAGAACGATGGCAGCGCCCGCACGGCCGAGGGTCTTTCCAGCTACGTGGAAGTGGCCTACGGCGAGGTACCGGACTGGGTAGCGCTGGAAGAGAACGGCGTGCGCTTCGAGGCGCCGGTCCGCGAAGGCCAGAAGACCGGCTGGTTCTATGACCACCGCCTGAACCGTGCGCGCCTGGCGCCCTATGTCGAAGGCAAGCGGGTGCTCGACCTGTTCAGCTATATCGGCGGCTGGGGCGTGCAGGCCGCGGCCTTCGGCGCCAGCGAGGTCATGTGCGTGGACGCCTCGGGCTTCGCCCTCGACGGCGTGGAGCGCAATGCCACCCTCAATGGCCTGGCGGAAAAGCTGGTGTGCGTCGAGGGCGATGTCTTCGAGGCGCTCAAGGAACTCAAGGCCGGTGAAGAGAAATTCGACGTCATCGTGGCCGACCCGCCGGCCTTCATCAAGAAGCGCAAGGACCTGAAGAACGGCGAGGCCGCCTACCGTCGCCTCAACGAACAGGCCATGCGCCTGCTGAACAAGGACGGCATCCTGGTCAGCGCCTCCTGCTCCATGCACCTGCCCGAAGACGACCTGCAGAACATCCTGCTCGGCAGCGCCCGCCATCTGGATCGCAACCTGCAGATCCTCGAACGCGGTGCCCAGGGCCCGGATCACCCGGTGCACCCGGCCATCCCGGAGACCCGCTACATCAAGAGCCTCACCTGCCGTCTGCTGCCCAGCTAGGACGCCAGGCATAAAAAAAGCCGGACAGGGTCCGGCTTTTTCGTATCTCCAAAGCTTCAACTCAGGGCACGAATCAACTCGTCTTTCTTCATTCGCGAACGACCGCGAACGTTCTGCTCGGCCGCCTTCCTGACCAGCTCATCGCGAGTCATGTCGCTTAGCGAGGTGCTGCCGCCAGGCGAACGCCGCGCCGCGGCCCGCCCGCTGTTGGGCGACTGGCCCTGCCTGGTCGCCACCGCACGCCGGGCGGAATCCTTGCGATCCGCGCGCTTGGCGGTACCGCTCTTGGACTTGCCGGAGCCACTCTTTTCGCCACCACCGGACTGCTTGTTCACCGTCGCCCAGGCCCGCGCCTCGGCTTCATCCTTGGAGACGCCTTTTTTCTCGTATCTCTCCTCGATGTGCTCGGCCTTGCGTTCCTGCTTGTCGCTGTACGTGGACTTGTCGCCGCGGTGCATGGCAGTCTCCTGGCTAGTCTTCCGCCTTGATGGTGGCCACATCGGCTGCCTTCACCCGCACCTGACGACCCGCCACATCGGTGAATTCATAGAAGCCGTCAGCCGTCTTGGTGTTGGGCCTGTCCTCGGTGATGTACTGGGTACCGTCCTGCAGGGTCACCACCGTCTCGGTGGAGCAGGCCGTCAGCCCCAGCAGGGTCATGGTCAGCAGTCCACCGCTCAGCAAGCGCTTCATGGGGCTTCCGGTGCAACGCGATGGATGGAGACATCGTGCAACGCCACCAGCGCCTGACCGGACTCGATATCAGCCAGGTGAAAGCGCTCGTCGTTGATCGCATCCAGGTGCCGGCAGGCCAGTTCGCGGACCACGTCGGTGATGGGCACGTCCAGGTTGCTGATACGGTCGGTGTAACTTTCGCCCAGCAGTTTGTAGTGGATTTCGTAATGGCTATCGGTGTCGTCACGCATGAGAGGTCTCCGCGAAAAGGCTGCCCGACTCGGGTTATTTCTATAGAGCCTGGGCAACCGAGGCGGTTCTTTTCCGCCCGTCAGACGCCGCCGAACGGTCGTCTGTCAAGTATCGCGAACCGGCTCTGGCGCGAGAGTTCAACGCCCTGAGCGCATCTGCTGCAACAGGGCGCTGCACTGGGCGCCCTGCTCGTTGCTGGGCGCCACCAGCGCCAGCAGACCGGCGGCCGGCGCTGCGAAGGTGGCGAGCAGGGCCGCCGCCGCGCCGCGGGCCGCCAAGGGCAATGCCTTGACCCCCGGCGAGGGACTCTTCAGGGTGCCGCGCACATAGAGCGGCGAGCGCAGCGAGAAGATGCGCAGGCCCTTGCTGTGGGGATCAACGGTGAGATCCAGGCGCTCGCTCGCCAGGTTGATGGTGCCGGTGATGTTGATCAGGGCGTTCTCGGTGTCGAGCACGAAGACCTGGGGCTGCACCAGGCCCTTCTTGAAGTCGAGGTCGGCGACCGCGCAATTGATCTCCACCTCGTCATCGCCAAACAGCCGATCGACCAGGTAGTTGCCGACATTGAGTCCGGCCAGCTCCATCAGGCTGCGGCTGATACGACCGTCGTTCATCAGCAGCTTGAGTTCGCCGTTGCTGGTGCCGAGCAGCGCCGCCACCGAATTGCCGGTGCCACTCAGGGTGGCATCACCATTGAGCTCACCCATGCTGCGCTTCATGGTCGCCACGGTGGGGAACAGCTGATTCAGTTTGACCCGCCGCACGTGCAGATCGACCCGCCCCTGCAGCGGCGTCTTGTCGCCTTCCAGGCGCACCGTGGTGTTCAGATCGCCTCCGGCCACGCCAAAGCGCAGGGGATCAAGCAGCAGCACCCCGTCGGTCAGGCGCACATGGGTATTCAGATCGGTGATCGGCAGCTGCGCGTTCTGCACGATGCGCTTGCCGGTGAAGCGCACGTCGGCATCCATGGCGCGCCAGCGCTCGGTGCGGAATTCGGATACCGGCAGCGCCTTGTCCGCCGGCTGCTGGCTGGTCTCGCCCTTGGCCGCCTGCTGCTCCTTGGTATCGGCGCCGATCAGCGGGGCCAGGTCCTCAAACAGCAACTGATCGGAGCGCAGGGTGCCACTGAGCTTGGGCCGCGGCTTGCCGCCGGTGAACAGCACCTCGCCATGCAGATCACTCTTGCCGACCCGGCCATTGAAGTCTTCATAGCTGAAACGGGCGCCCGCCGGATCGTTGAGCTTGACCGTGAGGTGGCCGTCGGTGGCATAGGGTGCCGTCTCCGGCAGGGTGACCCCGGTCAGCGGATAGAGCTGCGCCAGGCTCTTGCCTTCCAGCACCAGGTGCAGATCCAGGGCGCCCAGGCGCCGCGGATCGGTCAGGGTGCCAAAGACCTGGACCCGGGTTTCGCCCGCCCGGGCATCGAGCTGGATGGGGAAAGGCACATCGGCGTCCTGCAGCGCCAGCAGGCCACCGATCTGGCCACGGCCACTCACCGGCACCTGCTTGTAGCTGCCGTCCACCGCCAGGGCGAACTGGAAGGGCTGGGTCTGCCTGACGTTGGAGCGCTGGCGCGAAGTGCCCTGCTTGCCCACCAGATCGGCATAGGCGATGGGCGCGTCCAGGGAGGTGATCCGCGCGCGCAGCCGGGTAGCGGTCTGGGCATCGTCGAAGCCGACCCGGCCGGCATCGAAGCCGATGGTGCCGATGTCGACGGTCCAGGCCGAAGGCTCGGCCTTGGGGTCCTTCTCGGCGGTCGCGAAGGTCCAGCTGTTGCGGCCATCGGCGAGTCGCTGGGCATTGACCACCGGCCCGCTGAGGTCGATGCGCGGGATATAGACCTGCTTGGCCAGCAGGGCCAGCGGCGAGATCCGCAACTGCACCCGGTCGAGGTGGACGAAAGTCTTTTCCTTGGCCCAATCCGGGTTGCCCAGGGTCAGGTCTTCGGCGGCGATGTGCGGGCAGGGAATCCAGGCGCGCCAACCGCCCTGATCCGGCTCGCGGTGCCAGACCACCCCCAGGTTACCCTCGATGGCGAAGGGTCGGTGCAAGGCGCTCGAAACCTGCTCGTTGATGGTCGGCTTGAGCCGATTCCAGTCGAAGGTGGCCAGTACCACCACCAGCAGGACGAACAGCAGCAGGATGATTCCCAGCAGCCAGGCGAGGATCTTGCGTGGGCGCGTCATGGCCGCCTCCTTGGATTTCCGTTCCCTCTTGGGTCTGCTCAGCGCAGCGGGGTTCCCTGGACAGCCATCATGGCGTACGTTGGCGCAGGGCGAGCAGCGCCACCGCCACCCCGATCAGGGTCAACAGCAGCAGACTGCCGCGCAGGCCTACCTGCCCCGCCACGGCGCCGATCAGCGGTGGACCGAGCAGGAAACCGAGATAGCCGGCCGTGGCGGTCATGGCGATACCCGCAGCCGGCGTCTCGGCCACCTGGCCGGCGGCGCTGAAAGCCGCCGGCACCACATTGGACAGCCCCAGGCCGACCAGCGCGAAGCCGAGGATCGCGGTCCAGGGCGTCGGCAGAAGGACCGCCAGCGCCAGTCCCAGGGTCGCCAGCAGGGCCCCGCCAACGATCACCTGGGGACCACCGAAGCGGCCGCGGATACCGTCGCCGAACAGCCGTCCCACCAGCATGGTCAGCGAAAAGGCCGCATAGCCCAGGGTCGCCACCACCGGACTCGCCCCGCCCACCTGGCCCAGGTAGACGGCGCTCCAGTCGGTCATGGCGCCCTCCAGCATCAGGCAGCCCAGGGCGATCAGTCCCAGTGCCAGGACCCGCCGATCCGGCAGCCGCAGGGCGTGACTCACCGGACTGCGATCGCCCTCGTCCAGGGCCAGGGCGGCGGGCAGCGCCAGCAGCAGCGCCACCAGGGCAGCAGTGAGCAGCACCGCCAGCGCCGAGGCGCCCAGGTGCAGCACCAGCGCCCCCAGGCCGGCGCCGAGAAATCCGCCCAGGCTGAAGGCGGCGTGGAAGGACGACATCAGCGGGCCTTTCCAGCGGCTTTCGACATCGCTGGCATGGGCGTTCATGGCCACGTCGATCAGCCCGTTGCAGGCGCCGAGCAGCAGCGCGCAAGGCAGCAGCCAGCCCAGGGATGGCGCCACCCCGGGCCAGCTCAGCACCAGCACGAAGGCCAGGATGCTCAGGCGGGTGAGGCGTCCGGTCCCGCCCAGGCGCGGCACCAGCACCCCGGCGAAGGGCATGGTCAGCAGGGCGCCCAGGGCGACCGCCAGCAGCACCAGACTCAGCTGGCCGTCGCCCAGCAGCAGATCGCGCTTGAGTTCGGGAATGGCCGCCGCCCAGCCGCCGATCCCGCAGCCATTGGCGAGAAAGACGGTAAAGGTGGCGCGACGTTGGCGACGCAATACGGCAGAGGTCATGGCGATCCTTGGGCGCGAGTCTAGCGATCGAGCGAATGCAGCTGCAGCCCGGCGTCACGATAGGGCTGCAGGCGCTCCTCGCTCAGCCCCGGTTCCAGCACCAGATGGTTCAGCTGATCGAGCCGGAGCACGTGATAGAAGGCCACGCTGTCGAGCTTCTCGGCGGTCACCGCGACGGCGACCTGGCTGCTCTGCTCGGCCACGGCCACCTTGAATTCGGCTTCTTCCAGGTCGAAGCCGGTCACGCCGGTCTCCACCGCCAGGGCGCAGGTCCCGAGGAAGGCCAGGTCGGCGCGCACGCCCCGCAGATCACGCAGCGCCCGGGCGCCCAGGCAGGCACCCGACTCCGGCGCGGCCAGGCCGCCGATCATCAGCACCCGGATCCCCGGGCGCTGCAGCAGCGCCGCGGCGATCACCGGGGCATTGGTGGCCACGGTCAGGTCGAGATCCGTGGGCAGCGCCTGGGCGATGGCCAGGTTGGTCGAGCCGGCGTCCAGCAGCAGCAATTGCCCCCGCTGCGCCAGCCTGGCCGCGGCCTGCCCCAGTGTCTGCTTGGCCGCCTCGTCCCGACCGATACGCGCCGGCAGTGCCTCCGGCGGCGTCAGCAGCGAGAGCGCCCCGCCGTACACCCGACGGCACAGGCCCTGGCGGGCCAGTTCGCGCAGGTCGCGGCGCACGCTGTCTTCGGAAATACCCCAGGTCGCGGCCAGTTCAGCCGACAGGACCCGCCCCTGTTCGCGCAACAGGGCCAGGATCGCGGCCTGGCGTTCTTCGGGAAGGTGGACGGCTGCTGCATTCATGCTGATACTCCAGGAGGACCAGCACATCATGCACAATCATTTACGATCGTGCAATATCATGCACTGGACGACGCCTTGCTCCGGGCATCCAGCCAGCGGCCGCCAAAGACATTGATCAACAGCCCGAGCATGACTGCCACGCCGCCCACTTCCTGCTGAACGGTCATCTGCTCACCCAGCAAGACGGCGGCCGAGGTCAGCCCCACCACCGGCACCAGCAGCGAAAAGGGCGCTACCTGGCCGGCCGGATAACGCGACAGCAGCCGGCTCCAGATGCCGTAGCCGACCAGGGTGGCGATAAAGGCCAGGTAGACGATGGCAAAGACCGACCCACCCGACAGCGACGTCAGCGCCGTGGTGATCTGTTGCGGGCCTTCCAGCAGCAGCGACAGGATGAAGAAGGGAATGGGCGGAATCAGGCTGCCCCAGACCACCAGGCCGAGCATGTCCACCTTGCCGATCTTCTTGGTGACGATGTTGCCCAGCCCCCACATGGCCGCCGCCGCCAGGGTCAGCAGGAACCCGGCCAGGGTCATGCTGACGCCATGTTCGGTGCCGATCAGCAGCAGGCCCAGCGCCGCCACCAGCAGCCCGACCAGACTCGCCCGGCGTACCTTCTCCCCGAGGAAGGTCGCGGCGAAGGCCAGGGTAAAGAAGGCCTGGGCCTGCAAGACCAGCGAGGCCAGGCCCGCCGGCATACCCACGTACATGGCCGAGAACAGAAAGGCGAACTGGCCCAGGGAAATGGTCAGGCCGTAGGCCAGCAGCAGTCGCCAGGAGACCTGGGGGCGGCGCACGAAGAGGATGGCCGGAAAGGCCGCCAGGCAGAATCTCAGGGCGCCCAGCAGCATGGGCGGCACGCCATGCAGGCCTACCTTGATGACCACGAAGTTCACCCCCCAGGCCAGGATGACGACCAGTGCCAGCAACAGATCCCGGGGTGCCATCGACAACTCCTTGAACGCGTTCAGATAGATAGGCGGCTACCCTACTCCTTTGTGTCCGCGCTGCGGCGTCACAGTTGCCCACAAATTCGGCCAGTCACTCTCGGCCAAAGAAAAACCGCAGCCTGGGCTGCGGTTCGTCGGGATCAGGCGCTGCGCTTGTCGCGCAGGGGGTCGTGACCCCAGTTCATCAGCGACTTGCGCCAGCGCGAGTCTTCGATGTCGCCGTCCGGTCGCTGCTTGAGATGGCGATGCACATAGCCGATGACCTTGCGCATGGCCTGGTAGTCATCGTCTTCCAGCTCGGCCTGACGCTTGCCCTTGAGCTCGAGGATGCGCTCACCCATGGCATGGCCGACCGCCTTGCCATCGTTGGCCGCCGTGACCTTCTTGCCACCCTTAGTCATGCCCACGCCCTTGCTGGTATCGCCACTGAGCCATTTGCGCAGCTGACTCGGGGTCATGTTGACCACCTGCTTGAACTCGCTGCGTACCTCTTTCTTGTCGTCCTTCTTGTCGTCGTTGGAAGCCTTCTTGGTGCTCATTTTTCACCTGCCTTTTGCAACGCCTTGACCAGTTCGTCTTTCTTCATGCGCGACCGCCCCCGCACCTCGCGGCGCGCCGCCCGCTTCATCAGCTCGTCCTTGGTCAGGCCGGCCAGGCCCGACTCGCGCGCCGCGGCCGTCTTGCGTGCCACATCGGCGGGTTGCTTGGAGTGCTGCTGGCCCCGGCGCGTGTCACGGCGCTTCTTGGCGGTGGTGCGCTGGTACTCTTCCTTGCTCAGGGAGTCCCGGGCCTTTTCCGGCAGATAGCGTTCGCCGGTCTCCTCGGACTTCTTGCCGGAGCGGGTTTCCCACTTCTCGTCGGTCCACTGCTGCAGATGATTGTCCTTGCCCTTGCCGCCCTGGTATCCACCACCGCGCTTCTGGTACTCCTGGGAGGCCAGTTGCGCCTTGCGCGCCGACCACTGACCGGGCTTGCCGCCCTTGTCGCCCTCGGTAATCTCTTTCTTCACCTTTTCCCAGAGTTCGGGATCGCTCTTCTTGGCCGTCGCACTCATGGCTCACCTCGGATTGGGGTCACTGCGGTCGCTGTCTCTAGGATGACTGTCCAACCGAAACGGGGGTTCGCGCCAGGCGACGAATGCCCCTACCCTGCGTCTTCCGGTATTCAGAGAAAGCCATGTCCCTCGCCACCCTGCTCCGTCGTCGCCTGATCCCGCTGCTCTTCGTCACCCTGCTGGTAGGGGTCGGGGTCCCCTATGGCTGCTCGGAACTGGCCTATCGCGAACGCCAGTGGGTCTTCAGCATCGAACCCGGCAACGCCAGCTGGTTCACCGGCGTACCGGAAGGCGTCCGCCAGCTCAATCTGCCGGTCCCCGACGGCCTGACCGGCACCGACTACCTGCACGCCTGGTGGTGGCCCGCCCGCCGTCCGGACGCCCCTACCCTGCTCTATCTGCACGGCACCCGCTGGAATCTGACCGCCCAGGTCCGGCGCATCGCCACCCTGCGGCAACTCGGCTATTCGGTGCTGGCCATCGACTATCGTGGCTTTGGCGAAAGTCCGGGCGACGTGCCCTCCGAACGCAGCGTCTACCAGGACGCCCGCGTCGCCTGGAAGTACCTGCAGAGCCTGCAGCCCGATCCCCGCAAGAGATATATCTATGGCCACTCCCTGGGCGGCGCCGTGGCGGTGGACCTGGCCTGGCGCATCGCCCGCGACGGCGATCCTGCGGGCGACTACCCCGCCGCGGCCGGCCTGATCATCGAATCCACCTTCACCACCCTGGCCGATGCCGCCTCGGCGGTGGTCGACACCCGCTTTCCCCTGCGCTGGCTGATGTCGGAGAAATTCGATTCCCTGGACAAGATCCCGGACATGCATATCCCGGTGCTCATCGTCCATGGTGGCGACGATCGCTATGTGCCTCCCCGCTTCAGCGAAGCGCTCTATGCGGCGGCGCGGCCGCCCAAGCGCCTGCTGCTGATCCCCGGCGGGACCCACTCCAACAGCATGGTGATAGGCACGCGCGACTACGCCGCCGCCTTGCGCGAATTGTTCGGCGGCGCTCAACTGAGTGAAGCGGAAAAGGGGCAATCATCGACGGGAAGCTAGGGACTTTTTGAAAGGCATCGACGGCGCTGATAGTCACTATCTGGCCAGTCTATTTTTTCTGGGCGCTCCTGCTCGGGATACTGAACGCACTCCAGCACAGTTTCCCCAGAGGACACCACCATGAACCTGCGTATCGCCTTCGGTTTCGCCCTGACCGCCCTGGCCCTTAACACCTTCGCCCAGGACTTCGCCTTCACCCCGAACGCTGCCACCCAGATCGCCGAGGAATCCAGCCAACGCCCACTGGGCCAGTTGATCAAGCAACAGCAGCAGCGCCTGCAGCAACGCACCCTGGCCGAAGAATCCAGCCTGCGTACCCTGGGCGAGGTCATCAAGCAGCAGCAACGCCAGCTGCAGGAACGCCGGATCGCCGAAGAGTCCAGCCTGCGCCCCCTGGGTCAGGTGATCGAAGACCAGCAACAGCGTCTCGGTGACGATGCAGTGGCCGAGGAATCCAGCCAGCGCCCCATGGGTCGGCTGATCGACCGCCAGCAGCATCGCCTGCAGGATGACGCCCTGGCCGAAAATGGCTCGGCCCAGACCCTCGACCGCCTGATCAAGGCCGGCCAGACCCGTCAGGCCTGAGCCCTACCTGTCCCTTCCTGCCCGGCCTTGCGCCGGGCTCGCCTAGCAGGTCTTCTCGCTACCCGGCCCAATGCTGGCGGGGGCCTCCACCACCATCTCCTGCGGTACTTCGTCGATGCGCGGATCCAGCGCCGCTGCCATCGGACTCACCGAATCCGGCATGGCCACGTGATGCAGTGGCGCCGCGTCCAGCCGATGCTCGCCACTGACGAACCGGGGCTGCACGAAGACGATCAGGATCAGCGCATAGGCCGAGGTCAGCACATAGAAGGTGCCGGGGCCGAAATGCTCCATGGCCGCGCCGGCCAGCAGCGGCCCGATGCAGGCACCGACGCCATAGGTGGTCAGCAGCATCGCCGACAACTCCACTCGCCGCTCAGGCTCGACGTGGTCGTTGGCGAAGGCCGTGGCCAGCGGATAGAGGGTGAACAGCAGCATCCCCGAAACGAAGCCCGCGGCCAGCAGCCAGGGATAGGGCAAGCTGATCAGCCCCCACAGCGGCACCGCCGCCAGGCACAGCAATACCGCATTGGCGCGGATCAGCTTGCAGCGATCGAGACGATCCGACAGCCAGCCCAGCGGCCACTGGGCACAGAAGCCCGCGACGATGCACAACCCGACATAGAAGCTCGACTGCGCCGTATCCAGGCCACTGCGACTGGCGAATACCGGCGCCAGGCCATAGAAGCCGCCCACCAGCAGGCCCGCGGTAAAGATGGTGACCAGCGACTGGGGTACCCGCTGCCAGAAGAAACGGATCTCCAGCGGCGCCGCCACCAGCTTGGCCGGGTGCACCCGGCGGGTCATGGCCAGGGGAATCAGGCAGGAGGCGAAGCAGATGGCGACCAGCAGCAGCGGCTTGTAGTCGAGTTGCGGATGCCAGGCCAGTAGCGCCTGGCCGATCACCAGCCCCAGGTCCACCGCCACCATGTAGCCGGCGAACACCTTGCCGCGCTGGTGATTCTCCGCCTGCTCGTTGAGCCAGCTCTCGATCACCATGTACTGATTCATCATCACCACGCCCATGACAAATCTCAGCGCGATCCAGACGTTCAGGTCATCGATCAGGGCGTGAATGAGCACCGTGACCGTGGCCGCACCGGCGCAGGCCACATAGGAACGGATGTGGCCGACGCTGGCGATCAGCCGATGGCCGAACTTGCCACCGCAGACCAGCCCGAAGTAGTAGGCCGCCATCAGGGCGCCGGTCCACAGGTCCCCCGCCCCCTCGCCGGTCAGTCTCAGACCGATATAGGTGGTGAAGAGGCCGGAGCCGGCCAGCATCAGGAGAGTAGCGAAATAGAGTGCAGGAAAGGTAACGAGAGGGCTGAACATCAGGAATCACATGAAAAGAAGCGGAAAAGCCGGAACGGACCAGCCGGAGCTGATCGTCGGGACTACGGAAGGAAAAGCTTTAGGAGATAGCGCCGGAGATCACTCCGGCTCTTGGCGCCTGCTGGTCTCGGTACGCTGGCGCTGCCGCCATTGATCCAGGTAGACCACCTGGCCATGCTCGGGCTTGGCCTGATAGGCAGGGGCCGAAGCCACCACCGAATCCGCCGCCGGGCGCTCGACCTCGGCTACCACGAAAGG
Organism: Pseudomonas sp. BAV 4579; assembly: GCF_009765395.1. Lineage (NCBI taxonomy): Bacteria > Pseudomonadati > Pseudomonadota > Gammaproteobacteria > Pseudomonadales > Pseudomonadaceae > Pseudomonas > Pseudomonas sp. BAV 4579. The sequence continues at coordinate 33,723 of NZ_WHOV01000022.1, forward strand.
CGCGAACTCGACCCTGGCCAGGGTCTTGCCGAACAGGGCCAGAGAGGCATCGAGCCGCTCTTCGCCCGTCACGGTGAATTCGAAGGCGAACAACCGCGCCAGGCGCTTGCGCCCCTTGGCATCGGCCAGCCAGCGAAAGCGGGAAAAGGCCACGGCACCATCGAGCAGCATGACCTTGCGGCGACGACACTCCTGCTCGGCCAGCAACAGCGCCCGTTCGCGAATGCCATGGGCGTGCCAGAACCACAGGCCAATGCCGACTGCGCCCAGCAACAGGCAGAGATTACCTAGCGTCAGCATCTTCGCTCCTCATCGAAGGGTACCGCCGTCACTGACGCCGTGCAGCGTCACCAGATGCCGTCTCGTTCAACAGGCGAATGTTTTCACGCTCGCCTTTGTACAGCGCCAGAGGGGCGATTTCCTTACCCAGCAATGGCACCTGCTGTTGGTGCCATATGTAGTAGAAAACGTTCAGTACCACCAATAGCAGAAACAACCAACGCATCATTCGTTCTCGAGCGGACACGCCAAAGCCAATCCAGCAAACACCATATCGGGCACGATTCGCGCGCCCGGAACGACATGTTTGACCAGTTCCGCGTCACCCCCGGTCAGAAAGATCTCGCAACCTTCGGCGAACATCTCCTGAGCCAGTTCGTACTGGGTACGGACGAATCCCTTGAGCATGTACAGACACCCACGCTCCACGGCCTCGCTGGTCGTGCGTCCCGGCGCCTCGTAGCGTTCACCACTGGCCCAATGTGGATCGTAGCGGATCCGCCGGGTATGGGTCTGCAGTTCCCGACGCATCAACGGAATCCCCGGACAGATGAACCCTCCCTGATGCTCGCCCTGGGCGTCGACCAGATCGGCCGTGACCGCGGTGCCCAGATCCAGGACCACGCAGGCCTTGCCCTCGGCCAGCCGTACCGCGGCCAGGATCACCAGCCAGCGATCCATGCCCAGGCGCTGATGATCACGATAGCCATTGCGCACGCCATTCCAGGCCTCGACCGGCACGGCCTGGTGACAGGGGATCCCGAAGGTGGCGGTCAGCAGCTCCTTGAGTTGCTGGGTCTCTTCATCACTACGCACGCTGACCAGGCGACAAACCGCCAGTGGCGGTGTATCCGGCTGGGACAAGGCCGCCACCAGGGCCTCGTCGCTGTCGACGATGCCCGTAGCGGCCACTTCGGCGCCGGCGGCGAGCAGTCGCCATTTGATCAGACTGTTACCGCAATCGAGTTCAAGAATCATGATCTAGGCTCAGGCTCAATTCGCCACCGCTGAAGGCCTGTGTCTGACCGTCTACATGCATGAGGATAGCCCCATCTTCGGCAACTCCTGCCACTGTGCCCTGAATACAGCGAACCCCCGAAGACAGGGTTACCGCTCGACCTTGCCAGCCATGATAACGCTCCCACTCCTCGCGCAGGGCGGCGAACCCGGCCTGGCGGTGAATCTGCCACAGGTTATCGATTTCCCGGAGCAGCAGGCTGGCAACCTGGTTGCGGTCCTGCAGAGCGCCCAGGGCTTCGGCCATGGAGATCCAGGGCTGATCGATGGTGTCGGCCAGACGCATGTTGACGTTGATACCGATGCCAATGATGGCCTGACAGACGTCCTGCGGATCACCCGACAATTCGATGAGGATGCCGGCCAGCTTGCGGCCACGCACCAGGACGTCGTTGGGCCACTTCAGGCAGGCATCCTCGACGCCCAGCTGTTGCAGCGTCCTGATGACCGCCAGGCCCATGGTCAGGCTCAGGGCCTGCAGCTTCTGGATCCCGCCCTGACTGGATACCACGGCGGTGAGATAGAGATTCTTGCCATAGGGACTGACCCAGGCGCGCCCACGACGGCCGCGGCCAGCCTGCTGATGCTCGGCCAGCAAGGCGAATGGAGGCAATTGCTGCTGCAGACGGCGTTGCGCTTCGGCATTGGTGGAGTCGATGGAAGCCAGGACAGCTACCGGCCAGCCGCCCTCTTGGGCGATCCGCTCGGCATCGAGCAGCGACAGGGGCTCTTCCAGGCGGTAACCCCGGCCCGGCACCTTGAACACCTCGACGCCCAGGTCATCTTCCAGCGTCTTCAGCCGCTTCCAGATGGCACTTCTGGAGACGCCCAAGGCCTCACCAAGCTCGACGCCGGAATGAAATTTTCCATCACTCAGCAGTTTCAGCAACGGCATTCCCGAACCCCGTTCGACTTTCTTCCGCTCCAAAGACAACACCCCCGCCAGAGTGATCTGAGCGGGGGTGCTGGGTGT
>NZ_WHOV01000213.1:0-3556 GCF_009765395.1 Pseudomonas sp. BAV 4579
GGAAGCGTTGCTATTACTGGCTCACCGGCGTTTTGATATCTTTTTAATATCATAACGATGGCCATTCAAATCCATTTTTTTATTTAAATGCCAATTGTATCAAGAATTTTCTGCTATCTTTGATAAGACGGTAGTGCTACGCGCGCATTCCTATATATATCTGCTGGTTTGGCTGAAATTATAATTTGACATTCCTTCCTTGAGTTATAAGTATTGCATTGCCCTTGAGGCGTTTAATCAATTAGTGAGGAACTAAGAATGCAAAAAATTACCGTTTCTACCGCTGTACGTTCGGTTACTTCTCAGGGAGTACAAAGCAACTCCGCTGGTGGCGGCTCTTCTAAGGCCTAAGTCAGGGTGATACAAAGTTGGTCCCTTCTGGGGCCAACTTTTGGATGGCAAAATGGACACAGTAAAGTTTTATAAGTTTTGGCCTGATAGTCCTGATCCTCGTCGACCATCTACCGCTATCAACGGTGAAATACCCGCGAGGGCCTATCAGCACTGCGAACCGTTCTTGGTCGCTAATAGCTTGGGGTGGCTAATTTATCCGCCCATAGATTTCAATCTGCTATGGGATGGAACCCAAACATTTATTCAATTTGAAGGGCTAGATGATAGTTGGATAATCGTTGATAGAATTTTTCTGCCAGACAGTGCTTTATCCTGGTCATCTAAGTTTGATGAAAGTCTTCATCCTGCTCTTCCTGTCTTTCTTGAGTCCTTTCCAGAGAAAGGGATATTGCAGCTATGGTCTGGGCTGTTTGTAGATACGCCAATCGATCATAGCCTTTGGATCAGATCTCCGATTAATCAAGCTCGTACAACAGACTACTTCATAGTCGAAGGTGTAGTGGAAACCGACTGGTGGGCAGGTCCGCTTTTTACCAATATAGATATAGTGAAGACGGATAAGCCAATTTGTTTCAGGAAAGATAAACCCTTCCTACAGGTTGTTATTCTGCCAAAAGTGTCTCATGCCAAACGTGGGTATTCATTTGAAGTAGTAGGGTACGATGATGAAGTGCCAAGTGTTTATTTAGAAAAAATGCTTGGAACGAATACTCGTAGGAATTCAGCTAGGCCAGGCTCATATAGAGTTTCAGCAAGAAAAAATATTCGGTGAATCATATGTTAAAAGATGATGTGCTAGGCTTCCTTTCTCAAATTTTAGTCAAGGATCTGGTCCGGATATCAGAGGTAGATAAGGAGGTTTTTTTCTCTAATATAGATGCCTACACTGACAATCAAATCGAAAATATAGGGTTTGCTAGCTTTGTAGAGACGGAGACAATCATCACCTTTTTCAGAAAAATCTATCAGATGCAAATCTCTGAAATAAAATCGCTTCAGGCGCTGTTCAACAAGGTATCTGGTGTTTTCATTCAGGGCTTCTGCCGTAACATGGATTTTGAACCTGTCCTGCCTCTCTCAAAAAGAGCAGACATTGACGTTTATGTACCTAAGGAAAACTACCCGTATTTTTTGGAAAAGTTGCAGTTGTCGGGCTATAAGCATTTAGGTTTTAACGAGGCGGGGTTCATCGAGCTTAACGAGTTGTCAGTAAAAGCGTTTGCCGCTGACTATTGGGCTGAAAAAGATATGACGCTTACGCGACCTATCTACATAGGTCGGCATGAGGACGCGCCTATAGATGTAAAAGACTTTTATTTGCCGATCATAAATATCGAAGGTGAGCTGTTTCTTCTGATTTCATTTGAACCTCATTTCAGCTATTTGGATTATTCGGAGCGCAGTGTTTTTGCGTCTTTATCTGAACAGTGGGTAATGACTGGTTGCTCAAGGATCACGGTTGTTGGAGCAATTTTTTTCAACATCATTCGATTGGATATGGGCGTTCAGCGACGCGAAAATCGGGTAAGGATTATCTTGGAAATAGCTGCACTACTACATCTTGATGAATTGAATAATTTTGACTTTGCGGGGCTCGAAAATTTAATATTGAGTCATCCCGCTAGATCGAAGATATCCGCTATGGCCATAGTGCTTGCCCAACTACACCCAGCATTTCAATTGTTTGCGAGGCTCGAAAAATTTGCTTGTCCTGATCACGTCAAAATATTAAGTAGTTCTTTAGAAGCTATTTTTTCAAAGAGGGTTGTAATGGGGGCTTGATATGTACTCATGGCTTATGCTGATCATTTTCAATATGGATACGCTTCTCATACAGGTATTGTTTACCTATTTCCCTTTGAAGCTTCTAATTGCTGGCAATGATATTGGATCAAGCTTGCTGAAAGCTTGCGAGTTTCTCGGTCCTGTAACGTTAGGCTACGTGATAGGTAAGTTTGTTGATAGAGGGTCTAAGCGAGTTATAGGCAAATCTGCTAATTTTGCATTAGCTCTCCTAATGTTAGGGTTTTTCCTTTTTTCAGTTGGCCATAATAGTCTGCTTGTTTACGGTGTGATGGTCATGGTGTCTCTTGTCTCTTACTTGAGCTCCAATTTAAAAATTGTCATCTTGCCTGCGCTGTTCGATAGCTCTAAGTTTGACCGCGCAAATTCTCTTTCTATGATAATGCAGAACATTGCCGGGCTTGTATCACCGATCGTGGCTGGTATATTGCTTGCGGCCATTAATCCGGAACCATTTTTTCTGTGCGCTGCGTGTTTTTATGTGGTCTCGGCTTTTTTGTATGGAAAGCTTTCGCCAGAAAGTGATGTTGAGGCTAATAAAAAAGATAATCAGTTATCATTCGTTCAGTCTATTCGTGAATTTTTGGCTATAAAGCCGCTGGTTGTAATGACATTGATGATGATGGGTAATAACGCTTATGTTGGGATAAGCTCGTTGTATTTGATTGGGTATGCCGTGGAGTGTGGGATAGTTCAGCCAGAGCATTCTGCGTATCTATTAACTGTCGGTGCGCTGGCTTCAATAGCGGCTGGTCTCACGTACGAAAAACTAAGAGGCGCTCGCAGTTACCTTTCTGTAGCTAAGTTTTCTGCTCTAATGCTGTTTATATCTGGATTGGTTCCATTGTTTTTTCCTAATTTTCCAGGCATTGTGGTCTCGCTATTGTTAACTGGGTGGTTCGCTGTATTTCTTGTTGTTTCCGGGTGGTCCCTACGTCAGAAGATCGTCGAGCGGAGCGTTCTCGGTCGAGTAGCCGGCATAACTGGATGTTTTCAGAAGCTATCTATGGTTGTATGCATTCCGCTTGCTGGTTTTCTCTCAGCACACCTTGGCGCAGGAGCAGCGCTTTTATTTGGATCTCTGTGCGTTCTGGCATCTGTAGCGCCTCTATTTACAAAAGCGGGTAAAAAGATTCATCAGGAATTTATATTGACCTAACGGTTGCGCGCAGACGCATCAACAAAAGGCTTTCGTGATTTTCTTTCGACAGACTAGGTAGTAGGGCAACGCAGAGACGCCGCCGCAGTCTTCGACCACGGTAAGACTGGCGGCCTGGGCGGCCAGGGGCAAGGTCACGGTTAGGATGAGGAGCGGGAGGATCTGCTTCATGGGTTCGAGGCCAGGAGATTCAGGCCGGTGACCCGGCTCAGGTGTTTGGCGAAGAGCTCGCGGTACTTG
>NZ_WHOV01000214.1:0-1441 GCF_009765395.1 Pseudomonas sp. BAV 4579
GATCAGATCCCCAGGCAGAGGTACTTGATCTCCAGGTAGTCCTCGATGCCGTACTTGGAGCCCTCGCGGCCCAGGCCCGAGGCCTTGACGCCACCGAAGGGCGCGACCTCGTTGGAGATCAGGCCGGTGTTGATGCCGACCATGCCGTACTCCAGCGCCTCGGCCACGCGGAACACGCGGGACAGGTCACGGGCATAGAAGTAGGAGGCCAGGCCGAATTCGGTGTCGTTGGCCAGCTCGATGACCTCGGCCTCGTCCTTGAAGCGGAACAGCGGCGCCAGCGGGCCGAAGGTCTCTTCCTTGGACACCTTGGCGCTCCTGGGCACGTCGGCGAGGATAGTCGGCTCGAAGTAGCTGCCGCCGTTGGCGTGGGCCTTGCCCCCGGCGATGACCCGGGCGCCCTGGCTCACAGCGTCGTCGATGTGTTCCTTAACCTTGGCCGCCGCCTTGGCGTCGATCAGCGGGCCAATGGTCACGCCCTCTTCCAGGCCGTTGCCGACCTTGAGCTTGGCCACCGCGGCCTTGAATTTCTCGGCAAAGGCGTCGTACACGCCGTCCTGGATATAGAGGCGGTTGACGCAGACGCAGGTCTGGCCGGCGTTGCGGTACTTGGAGGCGATGGCGCCTTCCACGGCCTTGTCCAGGTCGGCATCGTCGAAGACGATAAAGGGCGCGTTGCCGCCCAGTTCCAGCGACAGCTTCTTGATGGTGGGCGCGCTCTGCTCCATCAGCTTGGCACCGATCTCGGTGGAGCCGGTAAAGGAAATCTTGCGCACGATGGGGCTTTCGGTCAGCTCGGCGCCGATTTCGGCGGCGGAGCCGGTGACCACGCTCAGCACGCCCTTGGGAATGCCGGCGCGCTCGGCCAGTTCGACCAGCGCCAGGGCCGAGTACGGGGTCTGGCTGGCGGGCTTGATGACCATGGTGCAGCCGGCGGCCAGGGCCGGACCGGCCTTGCGGGTGATCATCGCGGTGGGGAAATTCCACGGCGTGATGGCGGCGGTGACGCCGATGGGCTGCTTGATCACCAGGATGCGCTTGTCGGCCTGGTGGCCGGGGATGGTGTCGCCATAGATGCGCTTGGCTTCCTCGGCGAACCACTCGATGAAGGAGGCGGCATAGGCGATCTCGCCCTTGGCCTCCGCCAGCGGCTTGCCCTGCTCCAGGGTCATCAGCCGGCCCAGGTCGTCCTGGTTTTCGATCATCAGCTCGTACCAGCGCCGCAGCTTGGCCGAACGCTCCTTGGCGGTCAGCGCGCGCCAGGCCGGCAGGGCGCGATTGGCGGCGTCGATGGCACGCTTGGTCTCGGCGCGGCCGAGCTTGGGAATGGTGCCCAGGGTCTCGCCGGTGGCCGGGTTGTCCACCTTGACGGTGGCACCGCTGTCGGCGTCGATCCAGGCGCCGTCGACATAGGCTTGCTGGCGAAACAGGGAAGCGTCTT
>NZ_WHOV01000215.1:0-4753 GCF_009765395.1 Pseudomonas sp. BAV 4579
GGAATCCTCATGTACCGCTCGTACACTCCGGTTCCTGCGCGCCGCGCGCACCCGGCTGACAACCGCTCGCTACGTTTTACCAACCACGGTATTCAAAAGCGGTGTCCGGCGCCGCCCACCCTGCTCTCGCTTATCACCGGAATAGATTTATATATAAAGAAACATCGCTTTTAAGCATATAGACCTGCTGCTATCGTGCACGGCCTAGAAAAGTCTCCAGAGCACCCCGGGGTGCCCAGGACTTCGATCACGCGCAGCCGTGCGCGCCGCCTGACAGCAGGATGACCATGTACGTTTACGATCAGTACGATCAGCGGATCGTCGAAGAGCGTGTCGCCCAGTTTCGCGACCAGACCCGCCGCTTCCTGGCCGGAGAGCTGGGTGGCGAAGAATACCGTCCGCTGCGCCTGCAGAACGGCCTCTACATCCAGCGCTATGCGCCCATGCTGCGGGTCGCCGTGCCCTACGGTCTGCTGAACACCACCCAGGTGCGCAAGCTGGCGCAGATCGCCCGTGACTACGACAAGGGCTACGCCCACATCAGTACCCGGCAGAACTTCCAGTTCAACTGGCCGGAGCTGGAAGACGTTCCCGAGATCCTCGCCGAGCTGGCCACCGTGCAGATGCACGCCATCCAGACCAGCGGCAACTGCATCCGCAACACCACCACCGACCAGTTCGCCGGCGTCGCCCATGATGAACTGATCGATCCGCGCCCCTGGTGCGAGATCATCCGCCAGTGGTCGACCTTCCACCCCGAATTCGCCTTCCTGCCGCGCAAGTTCAAGATCGCCGTCAACGGCGCCGCCCTGGATCGCGCCGCCATCGAGGTGCACGACATCGGTCTGGAAGCGGTGCGTAACGAGGCCGGCGAGCTGGGCTTCCGCGTGCTGGTCGGCGGCGGCCAGGGCCGTACTCCCCACACCGGTGAATTCATCCGCGAATTCCTGCCCTGGCAGCACCTGCTCAGCTACCTGGAAGCCACCCTGCGGGTCTACAACCGCTACGGTCGCCGCGACAACAAGTTCAAGGCGCGCATCAAGATCCTGGTCAAGGCCCTGGGTGCCGACGCCTTCGCCGAAAAGGTCGAGGCCGAGTGGGCCCACCTCAAGGACGGCCCCATCACCCTGACCGACGCCGAGGTCGCGCGGGTCTCCGCCTTCTTCGTCGATCCGCCCTATGCCGAGCTGCAGGACCAGGACGCCGCCCTCGCCCGCCTGGACGCCGAGCAGCCCGGCTTCGCCCGCTGGCGCCAGCGCAACACCTTCCGCCACAAGCGTCCGGGCTATGTCGCCGTGACCCTGTCGCTCAAGCCCACCGGCGTGGCCCCCGGCGACGTCACCGATCGCCAGCTGGACGCCATGGCCGAGCTGGCCGATCGCTACAGCTTCGGCGAGCTGCGCACCTCCCATCAGCAGAACGTCATCTTCGCCGACGTGCGCCAGGATCAGTTGCTGGAGCTCTGGCACGAGTTGCGCGAGCATGGCTTCGCCACGCCCAACATCGGCCTGCTGACCGACATGATCTGCTGCCCGGGCGGTGATTTCTGCTCCCTGGCCAACGCCAAGTCGATCCCCATCGCCGAAGCCATCCAGCGCCGTTTCGACGACCTGGACTACCTGTTCGACATCGGCGAGCTGGACCTCAACATCTCCGGCTGCATGAACGCTTGTGGTCACCACCATGTCGGCCACATCGGCATCCTTGGTGTGGACAAGAAGGGCGAGGAGTTCTACCAGGTGTCCCTGGGCGGCGACGCCGGCCGCGACGCCACCCTGGCCAAGATCCTCGGCCCCTCCTTCGCCCAGGATCAGATGCCCGAGGTGATCGGCAAGCTGATCAACGTCTACGTCGAGCAACGCACCGAAGACGAGCGCTTCATCGACACCTACCGCCGTATCGGTATCGACCCCTTCAAGGAGCGCGTCTATGCAAAGAATCATTAAGGGCGACCAGCTGGTCACCGACAACTGGCATCTGCTGCCCAAGGACGTCGCCTTGGCAGACGTCCCCAACAGCGACGACGTGATCATCCCGGCCGCCCTGTGGCTGGAGCACGGCCATGCCCTCACCTGCCGCGACGGCAAGCTGGGCATCTGGCTGGACAGCGACGAAGAGCCAGAGAGCATTGCCGGCGACCTCGCGCACTTCGCCCTGATCGCCATCAACTTCCCGGCCTTCGTCGACGGGCGAGGCTATTCCTATGCCCGCCTGCTGCGCGAACGCTTCGGCTGGACCGGCGAGCTGCGCGCCATTGGCGATGTGCTGCAGGACCAGCTGTTCTTTCTCAAGCGCTGCGGCTTCGATGCCTACGTGGTCCGCGCCGACCGCGATCCGGAAGCGGCCCTGGCCGGTCTGCGCGATTTCAGCGTGACCTATCAGGGTGCGGTCGACCAGGCCGAGCCGCTGTTCCGCCGCCGCCAGGCCTGATCGCCGCGGACGCAAAAGAAAACCCGCCGCGGCGGGTTTCTTTTTGTCTGGCCTCGCTCAACCGAGATCTACCACCACGCGTCCCACCATCTTGCCCGCCAGGATCTGACTGATGGTGTCGGGCAGTTCGCCAAGGCCGACCTCGCGGGTCAGGCTGTCCAGGTCGTCCAGCTTCCACTGTACCGATAGCTTGTCCCAGAGCGCGGCCTTGGCCATCAGCGGCAACTCGACGGAATCCACGCCCAGCAGATTCACCCCGCGGAGGATGAAGGGAAAGACCCCGGCGGCGAAGGTGGTGCCGGCGGTCATGCCGCAGCAGGCCACGCTGCCGCCGTACTCCAGCGACTTGATGACGTTGAAGAGGATGTCGCCGCCGACGGTATCCACCGCCCCGGCCCACTGCTGGTCCAGCAGCGGCTTGCCGACGCCATCGGCCAGGGTGGCGCGGTCGAGGATCTGCCGGGCACCCAGGCGGTGCAGCCACTCCGCCCGCTCCAGCTTGGCGGTGGAGGCCGCCACGTGATAGCCGAGCCGTGCCAGCAGCTTGACCGCCAGACTGCCCACGCCACCACTGGCACCGGTGACCAGCACGGTGCCGGCCTCCGGGGTCAGGCCCATCTGTTCGAGCTTCTCGACGCACAGCGCCGCGGTGAGACCCGCGGTGCCCAGCACCATGGCCTCACGCAAGCCGAGATTGTCCGGGCGACGGATCACCCAGGCGGCCGGCACCCGGATGTACTGGCCGAAGCCGCCGGGGGTGCTCATGCCCAGGTCGTAGCCCGTGACCAGCACCTCATCGCCCACGCCGAATTCGCCAGCGCTGGAGTGCTCGACCACCCCGGCTGCGTCGATACCCGGGGTATGGGGATAACGCCGGGTCACGCCGCGGTTGCCGATGGCCGACAGGGCGTCCTTGTAGTTGAGCGAGGAGTAGCGCACCCGGATCAGCACCTCGCCCGCGGGCAGTTCCTCCAGGCTGCGCGTCACCACCTCTTGCCGGAAAGCACCATGGGCCCCTTCGGTCACCCAGAGCGCCTGAAAATTGCTCATCGCAGAACCTCCGTTGGAGTCTTGTTATAGGCCGTCAGTCCCTTGGACCTCAGCGCCAGCGGGTCGACTCGGCCAGGCGCTCCCACCAGGTGCTCACCAGACGATCAATGCCGAGGCTCGCGGCCATGCCCAGGCGCTCGGGCAACGACTTCTTCTCGACGAAGCGCAGCGAAAAGACTTCGACCACCTGGGCCCGTTCGGCCAGGTATTCGTCACTGGTGCGCAGCTCGTCCACCAGTTGCTTGCCCAGCGCGGCCTGGCCGAGCCAGACCTCGCCGGTGGCGACCTCGTCGATATTGAGCTGCGGCCGGTAGTGGGCGACGAAATTCTTGAACAGCACATGGGTGGTATCCAGATCGTGCTGGAATTTTTCCCTGCCCTTCTCGTCGTTCTCGCCGAACACCGTGACGGTGCGCTTGTACTGGCCGGCGGTGAAGACCTCGAAGTCCACGTCATGCTTCTTCAGCAGGCGGTGGACGTTGGGCAACTGGGCGACCACACCGATGGAGCCGAGGATGGCGAAGGGCGCGCAAAGGATACGGTCGCCGATGCAGGCCATCATGTAGCCGCCACTGGCCGCTACCTTGTCGACGCAGATGGTCAGGGGAATTCCCGCCTGGCGGATGCGCGCCAGTTGCGAGGCGGCCAGGCCATAGCTATGCACCAGGCCACCGCCGCTTTCCAGCCGCACCACCACCTCGTCCTTGGGCGTCGCCAGGGTCAGGACGGCAGTGATCTCGTTGCGCAGATGTTCGTTGGCCGTGGCCTTGATGTCGCCATGGAAATCGAGCACATAGACCCGCGACTTGCCGGTCTCGCTCTTGCGCTTGGTCTTCTCGGCCTTGATCTCGCGCTTGCGCAGGGCCTTGAAGGCCTCCTTGCCCAGCACGCTCTGCTGTAACCTCAGCCGCAGATCGCGATAGAAGTCATTGAGCTTCTGTACCTGCAACTGGCCAGCGGAGCTGCGCCGGTTGCGGCCGCGGACGGCGACGGTGAACAGCAGCACGGCGATGATGGCGACCACCACGGTGACGGTTTTGGCCAGGAAACTGGCATAGTCGGCAAGAAACTCCACGGACTCTCCTAAGATGGCGGCAGCAGTGCCCTGCTCAGCATACCGAGTCGCCCGACCGATAGAAACTCGGCGACTCACGGGCGGTCTTCCGGCACCGGCTAGCCATTGGCAGCCATCGGGCCGTGCGCACGCACCAGCCTTTCAAACAAGCGTATGAATATCCGTTGACAGGCCTCCTGCCGCCCCCTACCCTCGGTC
>NZ_WHOV01000216.1:0-6384 GCF_009765395.1 Pseudomonas sp. BAV 4579
ATGGTCACCCTGGCCTGCATCGATCGCTGTTGGCGCGTCGACTTTTCAGACAAAGCCTAGGTCCCGTGCGCATCCACAGAAAACGACTAGCCCCCATGACTTATCTGAATCAATCAATACTTCCCTGGCAGCCATACCGCAAACTTGGTACTTGAACGCCGAGCAAGTGCAACCATTACCAGAAGCCCATTAACCCTGTAACGAGTGAGGCACCGATAATAATAGTTGCAAAGACAAGAACCACTATTGTGATAACGCTACTGCTATTTAATTTTTTACTGCGCTCGAAAGGCATTGGATTGTATAAACCTTTCCATCGACCGAGCTGATCCAAAGCCCAAATATATAAAAAAGCGCTCAATCCATAGCGCTCAATGGTGAAATACAGCTGGTCTATTTACGATAGCTCAATGGATCTGTCAGTAACGGAACTGTGCCACCAAACCTTGAAAAGAAATGGCGAGACGCGAAAGCTCTTGGCTGGATGCTGCTGTCTGCTGCGCGCCAGTCGCTGTCTGGGTGGCCAGATCCTGGATGTTTACTAGATTGCGATCCACTTCTCTTGCGACCTGAGCTTGCTCCTCAGCTGCGCTCGCGATGACCAGATTGCGTTCTTCGATTTCGGCGACGCCGGTGGCGATTCGATCCAGGGCCTCACCCGCTTGGTTAGCTCGCTGTTGAGTATCATCTGCCAAGGCTTTGCTTTTATGCATCGCACTGACCGCCTCCTCTGCGCTGGAGCGGACAGTGCTCATCATGCGCTCAATCTCACCGGTTGATCCTTGCGTCCGATGTGCAAGCGCCCTGACTTCATCGGCTACAACAGCGAAACCCCGTCCTTGCTCGCCGGCCCGCGCGGCCTCGATAGCTGCATTGAGCGCCAGCAGGTTCGTTTGTTCTGCAATACCGCGAATGACGTCCAATACCTGGCCGATCTCACGGATCTGAGTTTCTAGCGTTTGCACCTTTTGAGTCGAGTCATTGATCTCGCCGGCCATTTCGGTCATGGAGTGCGCCGCTTGCTGTACCTGGTGACGCCCATTCTGAGTTTCACGGCTCGTCTGCTGCGAGGCGCCAGAGGTGGTAGCGGCATTGCGCGCCACCTCTTCAACGGCTGCGGTCATCTCGTTGACGGCAGTAGCGGCCTGCTGCACTTCGCTATGCTGACGAAGCTGACCATTTGCCGTCTCTTCGGTAACCGCATGAAGTTCCTCAGCTGCCGCGGCCAATTGTGTCGCCGCGCTGTCCATTTGCTGGACAGTACTCTTCAGGCTGCTTTGCATGGAGCCTAGGGCCTGAAGCAGTTGGCCAGCCTCATCGGAACGGCTACTGAGGACGGGGTGAGTCAGGTCACCCTTAGCGACGCGTTCGGCGCTGGCAACAGCCTCGCGGATCGGAGCGACGATGAGACGTGTAATGACAATGCCCAGTGCTACCGCACAGAGTATGGCAAGCCCCAAGCCGCCACCCAGGAGCCAAAATGCCCCTTGATAGGTGCTGATCGCAGCGGCTCCTGCTTCGCGGCCTTGGCGTTGGTTGGATTCAACCATGATTTTGAATGACGCCATGGTCTTGCGATAGCTGGGCTGGGCCTGTTCGTCGATCACGCGAGACGCCCCAGCAACATCATTCGCTCTAAGCAGGCCTATGGCTGCGTCCACGCCCGCCAAATAACTTTTCCAATCCTGCTCGAACGCATCACCTGCCGCTTTTTCATCGCCCTCCAGTGGCGTTGCGCGATACGCGGAGAACGGCTTTTCTACCTCGCCCTGGTTGGCACGCAGTGACGTCGCTACGCGATCGCGTTCACTTTGAGGGGCGCCTCCGTAGGTCATCGACATCAGGCGGAAGAGGTCCCGGTTGTGAGCGATGACGTTGCTCTTGGCGTCGTTGAGCTGTGTGATTGACCTAAGATTATTGTTGAGCACCGAGTCCAGTAGGGAATTGAGTGTCACGATCCCCTTCATGCCCACGGCACCAATTCCAAGGGTAATCAGGGTGCAGAGGCCGAAAGCGATGGCGAGTTTTTTCGCTAGCGCGAGGTTGTTGAACCAGACCATGGGATGTCCTGCTTAAGTGGCTACGATATGGGTTTGAACCCTAGTGCCGCTGTAACGGCATGATTAAGCAGGACTTGATGACCGCTCGGCGGCATCAGCGATCCGGACCAGCTTGAAGGTGGCCTGAGTTCGGGTAAGCGTCAGGATGGCACCCAGCAGTTGGCCGATCACGATCTCGGTACCGGTTAGATAGAGCGTTTGCTCCCTAATCTCACCCCATGCCCTCACCTGATCCAACGTGCCATGCCGGGCTATGAACAGACTTCCAGCGATGATTCGACTCGTCAGCCCAAGGTCACCCGCCAAGGGGGCCAAGTCATAAGCTGCCTCAGGGTCGAAAGAGAAGGGAAGATTCATGTGAGGGCGGGAGTCGACATCTGGAAAGCATCCAAGACAGGTCAGCGAAAGGCGTCAGCGATCGCCTTTTCGAGCGCGTCAAGCAACCACGGCTTTTGCAAATACACCACCTGTGCCGGTAGGTCTCGCCCAATTTCGTAGCCGTATCCCGTGGTCAGGACGGTTGGCAGATCGGGCCATCGACCGAGCAGTAGTTGGACCAAATCGGTTCCTTTGAGCTGCCCCGGCAAGAGTTGATCGGTGATGAGCAGGTCGGGCTTGCCCTCTTTAAGAATAGCCACCAACGCATCATCCGCATTATCGAAATAGGTGGCCTTTGCTCCGCGATCTGCAAAGAAGTCTTCAAGAAGACTGCTAAGGGTATCGTTGTCTTCAACCACAACGATCCGGAAGCTCGACAGGTTAAGCATATGACCGCCAGCACTAGGGAGAAATTAAGCCGATGACAACATGACGACCTATGTAATAGGCAGCATGCCGTAGCTTGTCGCCCATTACGAATGCCATCAGAGATAGCCGAAACCGCTGCCGCACTGATTCGCCGCGCACGATACTCTGTTGCACTGCTTGATGCAGATGATTTTTGCGTCTTTCAGGAGTTTTTTCGTCGGAGGTGCGGAAGCGAAGCGGCGAGACTGACGCTTGCTGTGATCGGCCGCTTTAGCCATCTTTTCAGTAAGCCGCAACGAATTTAGAATCGGCCACCTCGCCGCTGGTCGCATTGGTTCCGATAACCGGCTCCACCCGTCATCTGCCTGATAACGATATCGGCTGCTAGCGCTCTACTGATTGCCTTCTATCCTCCATGGTTCTCTTAATGAATAGCCCTCAGGTTGCCGTTCTCGTTGTTGAGGACGAACCACTGCTGCTCGAGCTCTTGATTGAGCTGTTACGCGATCTCGGGGTCGATGTCGTCGCCGTTGACCGCGCAGATGCCGGTCTGATCTATCTGGAAGGTAAGTGTCCGGTAAAGTCATCTGGCTTTTTCCACGTTTTCGTTTATGACGGCCTACCGACAGGAAGGTCATCGAATATGCCTACCGGGAAAGTTCACATGCCATTGCTACCATTCCAATTTCAAACAAGTCAGTTTTGAAAGGGATTTCACCGATTTCTTGGAAACCGAAACCCTCATAGAATCGCCGCGCATTTGAGTTGGTCTTGAGTACGTCAAGCCACAGCATGCGTTCTCCGCGCTCTCTCGCTCGGCTGCAAATGAAGTGCAGGAGTTGTTTCCCATATCCTCGTCCTGCTTCGGGTTTGAGAAAGTAAATTTTTTGAAGCTCCGCACCTAATTCACCAGTTAAAGGCGCAGGCGTTGACCAGTTAACTTTGGAAAAGCCTACGACCCTATCGCTTTCGTCTGAAGCTATAAGCCACAAATGGCAAGCGGAGGATTCGAGTGATTTGCCGAGCGAGTTAGGGGAAAAGTCTTGATTAAGAAAGTCTTGCATGCCGGAGAGAGACCAGACGTCCGAAAAATGCTCTTGGTAGGTCTCACAGCCGATTTCACGTAGAACATCTAGGTCAGCTTTAGTAGCTTCACGAATATTAATCATATTTCTCACCGGTTTATTTGCATACACACGAGCATCAGGCACCGCGTAAGTAGCTAGATCGGCTGCCACATATGCGGCAGCAATTTGTCAATTTCACTTGCCCGCTGCGTCGGTAGACGCGTGAGAACGGTTTTCAAATAAGCATACGGATCATGCCCATTGACCCGCGCAGACTGGATCAAGCTCATGATCGCTGCCGCCCGCTTTCCGCTGCGTAGCGATCCGGCAAACAACCAGTTCGAGCGCCCAAGTGCCCACGGTCGGATTTGGTTCTCGACTTGATTATTGTCGATGGGCACAGCTCCATCGTCGAGGTAGCGCGTCAGAGCTACCCAGCGTTTAAGGCTGTAATCCAGGGCTTTGGCTGTTGCCGACCCATTGGGCACCAGGTCTCGCTGGGCCAACATCCAGTCTTGTAGTGTTTTGATTATTGGTGCTGCCCTTTCTTGGCGTATTCGCCTGCGATCTTCATCGCTCATGTCCTTCGCCTGGCGCTCAACTTCGTACAAGCCACCAATCGAGAGCAGTGCTTGTTCAGCCAACTGGCTTTTGTTTGCCACGTGCAGATCAAAGAACTTGCGGCGGGCGTGGGCCATGCAGCCGATTTCGGTCATGCCTTTTCCGAAGCCAGCCTTATAGCCAGCAAAATCGTCGCACACCAGCTTGCCATTCCAGGGGCCGAGGAAGTTACGTGCATGCTCGCCCGCTCGGCTCGGGCTGAAGTCGTAGACCACCGCCTTGAGCGCCGAAAACGGCGTCGTGCTGTAGGCCCAGACATACGCTCGATGGGTTTTCTTCTCGCCTGGCGCGAGCATTTGAATCGGGGTTTCATCCGCGTGGATTACACCTTCGGCCAGCACAGCTTCGCGCAATGCATCAACCAAAGGCTGAAGCTGCACGCCGGTTTGTCTAACCCACTGCGCCAGCGTCGAGCGGGCGATCATCAGGCCGGCGCGGCCAAAGATTTTTTCCTGCCGGTACAGCGGCAAGTGGTCAGAGAACTTCGCCACCATTACATGAGCCAGCAGGCCTGCGGTGGGGATGCCCTTGTCGATGACGTGCGCCGGTACGGGCGCCTGGATCAATGTTTCGCACTGCCGGCAGGCCCATTTCCCACGCACATGCTGTTCGACGGTGAACACGCCGGGTGTGTAATCGAGCTTCTCGCTGACGTCTTCGCCGATGCGTTGAAGCTGGCAGCCACAGGTGCACTGCGTATTTTCTGGCTCGTGACGGATCACGGTGCGTGGGAACTGTGGTGGCAGCGGCGCACGCTTGGGTTTCTGGCGTGGCTCGGTCGGTGCAGGTCGCGGATTGACCGCATTTAGCTCTGCTTCGATGGCTGCAATATCAGCATCGAGCAGGTCATCTAGCAAGCTGCCTTGGTCAGGACTGAGCCGTTCGCTGCGCTTGGCAAACTTGTGCCGCTTGAGGATGGCGATCTCATGGGCGAGTTGACCGTTTCTAGGCGGTGGATTTTCTGGCCCATGGAGTCGACTTGGGACAGCAACTGAATGGCCTGTTCGGCCAAGGCGCGCAGCTGTTCAGGTGTCATCTGGTCGAGATTGGGCGAGGAGGTCATGCCGCTGATTGTGCCAGAGCAGGCCTTCGGCGGCGATAAAGCGATAGGCTAATAGCCGGTACTACAACACTGTGATCGAACCACCCGCGCCGACCCGCTGCCACGGCAAACCCAGTACCAAGGCTTGAAGTTGCTCGTTATCGAGTTCGACTTCCGATCCGTGACGGATGCCGGGCCATTGAAACTTGCCTTGGTTTAATCGTCGCGCTGCAAGCCAGATGCCCACCCCGTCATGCACGAGGACTTTCATCCAGTTAGCGCGGCGATTGGCAAAGAGATAAGCACTGTGCGGCTTCACCGCACCGAATACCGTGATCACTTTGGCCAATGCAGTCTCGGTACCGGCGCGCATATCCATGGGTTCGGTGGCGAGCCAGATAGAGTCGATGCGGATCACTGGGCAAGCTCACGGATAAAACGGGCGCACCCTTCAGGGTCTGAAGATGGCCAGTGCACGGTTAATTTTTGCTGCCTGAAAGGGATCTCGATACTGACCGGCATTTGCTGATCAGGCCGAGTCGCGGTCTCTAGTTTTATCGGGACGAAAGCGGGCAACGCCGGCGCCTGACGATCACGATAAGCGGGTATCCATTTTCGAACCGAGTTAGCGTTGATGCCATGGCGCAGGGCTACGCTGGCCATGGACACACCAGGTTGCAGGCATTCCTGGACGACTTGGGCTTTGAAAGGTTTGGGATAAGAAGTTCTTTGGCGCATGGCAATCCTGAAGATAAGGGCGATGGTGTCCACGTTTTTTTAAGTGGAAAACATCTCTGATTCCTATGCGCCCGCATGGATAGTGATAGATGTCCACGTAGTGGCCAGC
>NZ_WHOV01000217.1:0-8892 GCF_009765395.1 Pseudomonas sp. BAV 4579
GGTCGTTCAGGAGGATGGCGGCGGCGATGTGCAGGATTGGGGTCAAGGTGAACGTCCCGATCAAGGTGGGCGGGTCACCGTGCCGGGAGACGGGCGAAAAGGCAACGGTTGGCAATCCTGGCTCAGCCTGGTGGGCCTCAAAGGTCGGTATGCAGCGCGTAGCCATTGAACCCGGCAGCGAACAGTATGACTCCCCAGAGGAAGAGGTCCGTCTGCAGGAACTCGCGCTTTATCGAAGCGAGCTTCATGCCGTGTTGCAGGGACAGGGAGGGATCGATCAGCCACCCCAGCAGGACGGCTGCCACGCCCAGTAGCATGGCGATGGCGCCGATACTCTTCACGACCTGCCTCACCTCGGTAACCCTCTCCGCGAAAACGGCATTCAGCGAATGATCGCCGGGAGTCAAGGGTATCGATCGAAAAGGGGTCGCGTGTAAAACTTCCTGAACGCTTGTAAACAAGTGTTAAAGCGCGGCCCGGAGCCTTTGCGCCGGGCTACCACGCAGTGCTGGAGCGGACGCCTTCAGCGCAGCGTCCGCAAGGTCGCCCGCAGATCCGCCACGAATTGCTGTGGATTCTCCATCGCCGCGAAGTGCCCGCCCTGATCGGCTTCGCCAAAGAATCGCAGATCGGCGAAGCGCCGCTCCGCCCAGCGGCGCGACAGCCGCAGTTGCTCGCCGGGGAACATGCTGACGCCCGCGGGCAGGGGCAGCGGCGCGCTGGGCATGCCGTTCGCCATCTCGCGCCTGGCCTCCCAGTAGAAACGCGCCGAGCTGGCGCCGGCATTGGGCAGCCAGTAGAGCATGATGTCATCGAGCAGATGATCCAGCGGCAGGACGTGCTCGGGTTCGCCCGCGCTGTCCGAGACGTCCTGGAACAGGGCGTAGATCCAGGCCGCCAGGCCTACCGGCGAGTCGGCCAGGGCGAAGCCCACCGATTGCGGGCGGGTGGTCTGCACCTTCATGTAGCCCGAGTATTCGCGCTCGTAGCGGGCGGCGTCGGCGAGCATCCGCTGCTCGTCCGGCGTGGCCGCCGCGACCTCCTCGGCAGTGGGCTGGAACATCACCATGTTCAGGTGCACGCCGGCCAGGCCCGCCGGGCGCATATGGGCCAGGGCGGCGGTCACCGCGGCGCCCCAGTCGCCGCCCTGGGCCAGCCAGTGATCGCCGTAGCCGAGTCGGCGCATGAGTTCGATCCAGGCCAGGGCAGTGCGGCTCACGCCCCAGCCGGGCTCGCTGGGCTGGTCCGAGAAGCCGAAGCCGGGTAGCGCGGGAATGACCAGGTGAAAGGCGTCCGCGGATTCACCGCCATGGGCGACCGGATCGCTAAGCGGCCCTATCACGTCGCGAAACTCCAGCACAGAGCCTGGCCAACCGTGGGTGAGCAGCAGGGGGGTAGCCGTCGGTTCGGGAGAGCGCACATGGAGAAAGTGGATGCCGAGGCCGTCGATCTCGGTGCGACTGCTGCCCCAGCCGTTCAGCAGGGTCTCGGCCGCCCGCCAGTCGTACCCGCCGCTCCAGCGCTCCACCAGGGCTTGCAGGCGTTCCCGTTGCGGCCCCTGACCGCCATCGTGGACGGTCTCGCGGTCGGGCCAGCGGGTAAGCCTGAGTCTTGCCGCCAGCTCATCGAGTTGGACCTGGGGTACGCGGATGGGAAAGGACTGGATGAGAGCGGTCATGGAGAGCCTCGCAAGGAAGGGCGCAGTCGAATAACTGAACGTTATCGTTCAGTTTACAGGTGCTGTCAATCCGCTTAAGGTTCGCCCATGACCGAAATGACCAAACCACGCGGCGGGCGACCCCGGCGCGAAGAGGCCGGCGCTGTCGATCGCCGCCTGCTGGACGCTGCCTTCGAACTCTTCCTCGCCCAGGGCTTTGCCGGGACCTCCTGCGAGGCGGTGGCGCGACTGGCCGGTGCGGGCAAGGCCAGCCTCTATGCGCGCTTCGCCAACAAGGATCAGCTGTTCGAGGCGGTGATCCGCCGTCACTCGGCAACCCTGCCGCAGCTCGAACTCGTGCCCTCCGGCCTGCCGCTCGCGGAGCGTCTGCGGCTGGCCGGTCAGGACATGCTGGAGCACGCCTCGCGGCCGGAAACCCTGGCGATGATGCGCCTGGTGATCGCCACGGCCGATCGCTTTCCGGCAGTCGCGGCCGAGGCGACCCGGATCGGCTGGGAGGCGGGTCGCCTGCGGGTGCGACAGGCCATCGAGGCAGGCCCGGATCAGCCGGACGATGTCGAGCGACTGCTTGAGGGATTCATCGATCTGGTCTTCGCGCCGCATCAGTTGCGGGTGCTGCTGGGCGATGATCCCAGGGCACTGCAGGCTCAGGCGGCGGAGCGGATCGAGCGGGCTGTTCGGCTGTTGCTGGAGTGAGGGTATTCGCCGACCTGGAGCGCTCGCTGACCAGGCCGTCGCCCGAGACGCTGGCGGCAGTCGGATTGCGGTCTGACACCCCTGGTGCCTGCTCGCCCGCAGCGATCTTTCGCTAGCCCTTGCGCTTGGCCGATATCGCCGCCGCCGTGGAAATGAGCAGATCCGCCATGCGTTTTTCGTCACGCTCGGCGTTCCAGCGCGCGCGGGTCACCGCGACGTTGACGGCGCCTATTGCGCGGCCTGCGGCATCGACGATCGCTGCCGCGGTCGAGGTGTCGCCATAGAAGAACTGATCCTCGACGTGGGCGTAGCGCCGCTGGCGAGCCTGGCGGATGTTTTCCCAGACCTTGTCGCGATCGGTGACCGTCGCCGGGGTGTAGGCGATCAGCTCGCTGCGATCGAGGATGGCGTCCACCTCGTCATCCGCATAGGTGGAAAGAATCGCCAGCCCGGGTGCGGTACACCAGGCCGGAAGGCGACTGCCGACGATGACGTTGGCATTGAACACGTGGCGGCTGACGATCCGCACGACGTAGACGATGTCGGTACCGTCCATGACGGTCAGGTTGGTGGCTTCTTCCGTCTCGCTGCTGAGTTGCTGCAGGTAGGGCGCGGCGCGATTGACCAGTTCGCTGGACGACAGGTAGTGGAAGGTGAAATCGAGCAGCCTGGGTGACAACTCGTATTTCTTGTCGGCGCCCTTCGTGAGGTAGCCAAGGGTGCTGAGGGTATGGGTGAAGCGCTGGGCGGCGCTGATGTCCATATCGGCGAGCCCGGCAATTTCCGAGAGCGAAAGATGGCGTTTGCTGCCATCGAACGCGGTCAGGACCTTCATCGCCTTCTCGACGGATTGCACGTACAGCGAAGAGGCGGTGGGGTCCTTGCGCGGACGTCGCGGATCACTCATGGAGAGACTCCTGCTTGGGGGGCGCGAATTATCGGGTCGTCGGCGCTATTTTTCTATCGCAGTTCGATAAAGCCTGTCCCGGGTTCTCGCTCAGCACCGCCAGGCCTCTGCCGTCGAGCGGCTCAAGAGATGCTTTCTGATGCGCTCGCTGGGTGTCAGGTCGAAGGCGTCGACCGCTCGATAGAAGGTCGGTCGCTGATAGGCCGCGAGCCTGTCCGCGGACCAGGCCGCGAGGTCGGCGAAGTCGAGCGTGGCGTCGGGCTTGGCCTGGACGTACAACAGGATTTCCTGCTCGCCGATCGCGGAGGCGACACCGATCGCCGCGCTGGCATGGACAGCCGGATGGCTATTGAAGATCCGCTCCACCTCCCAGGCCGAGACGTTCTCGCCACGGACACGCATGCTGTCGGTTTTCCGGCCCACGAAGAACAGTTCGCCGTCGGCGTTGCGCCTGGCCAGATCGCCGGTGAACAGTCGTCCCTCGCGAAGGGTGGCGGCGGTCGCCGCGGGATTGTCGAGATAGCCGGGCAGAAAGGCGCCTTCCACCGCGCTCGACAGCACGATCTCTCCCAGTTCACCGTCAGCCACGGCCTGTCCCTGCTGATCCAGGAGTTCGACGGTCAGCCAGGGCAGGGGGCGTCCCACCGAACCCGGCGTTCCCCGTTCGTTCAGCGTGGCGAAGCTCGAGCATTCGGTCATGCCATAGCACTCGCGCAGGGCGCAGCCAAAGCGCGCTGCGGTGTCGGCCCAGCGATTCAGGCCGACGCCCGCGCCCCACAGGACGCGTAGCGGGTGGCGGGCCGGCCAAGCCGCTGGCGGCTGCTGCATCAGGATGTCGATGATGCCGCCCAGATAGTGCAGCTGGGTGGCCTGGGCGGCGGCGCACTGAGCCCAGAAGCGACTGGCCGAGAAGCGCGGCACGATGTGCAACTCGCAGGGGGTGAGCAGGGGCGCCATCAGCATCTGGGCGCCGCCGATATGGCACATCGGCTCCCAGATCAGCAGGTGATCGTCC
This sequence comes from Pseudomonas sp. BAV 4579, assembly GCF_009765395.1. Taxonomy (NCBI): domain Bacteria; kingdom Pseudomonadati; phylum Pseudomonadota; class Gammaproteobacteria; order Pseudomonadales; family Pseudomonadaceae; genus Pseudomonas; species Pseudomonas sp. BAV 4579. Next base: position 4,297 of record NZ_WHOV01000217.1, read on the forward strand.
GGCTGGACGTCGGCGACGCGGATGACCGACTCGCCGGCGATACGCATCATGCGATGGGTAAAGATCACGCCCTTGGGATGGCCGGTCGTGCCGGACGTATAGATGATGCACAGCGGGTGGTCGAAGGCCACCTGCTCTGGACGGAGCTCGGCAGCCGGCGCGGCTTCAGCCTCGCGGACGAGGTCCGCGAGGGTCACCCCCGGCAGGCGGTGGGCAGCGCCCGCCTGCAGCAGCGGTTGCAGGGCGGGCTCACTGATCACCAGGTCGGGCTGGGCATGTTCGAAGGGATAGTCGAGTCCCAGGCCGCGCAGCTTGGTGTTGATCGGGATCCAGGTGATGCCGCTCAGCGTCATGGCATAGATCAGGGCGACCTGATCGGCGCTGTTACCGAGGAACGTCGCGATCCGACTGCCCACCCCCAGTCCACGCGCCGCCAGGGTGCTCTGCAAACCGGCGACCCGGGCGCGCAGCGCGTCGCGCTCCAGCGCGTGCTCACCGAAGACGATGCGCATCCGGCTGGAGCTGTCGGTCAGGCGTTCATGGAGGAGCGGGATGACGTCCAGGCGATCCCGGGGGGATCGCGCGGGAAAGAAATCGGTATGGGGATGCATGGATCAGCGTCCTTGGAGTTTGGCGGTAGCGCGCGACGACACCCAGCGGGCGAGGAGCGCGAAGACGACGATGAAGGCGACCAGGGTGGTCGAGACCGCCGCCAGGGTGGGGGAGAGCGCCAGCTGGATGCTGTCCCACATCTGCTTGGGCAGGGTCGTGTTGATGCCGCCACTGACGAAGATGGCGATGGTCAGGTCATCGAAGGAGGTGATGAAGGCCAGCAGGAAGGCGGATACCAGGCTGCTCGACATCAGCGGCAGGGTGACGGTCCGCAGGCGCGTCAGCGGGGAGGCCCCGAGAATTCGCGCGGCATCGTCCAGGCGCCAGTCGTACTGCTTGAAGGCGGCGCTGAGGGTGACCACCACATAGGGCAGGGCCAGCACGGTGTGCCCGATGACCAGGCCCAGGTCGCGACCTCCCAGGCCGATACGCGAGAACAGATAGAGCAGGCCGAGGGCGATCACGATGCGCGGCACGATCAGGGGCGAGATGAACAGCGCGAACAGCAGCTTGTTCCAGCGTGACGGCAGGCGGGTGAGGGCCAGCGTCGCACCGAAGCCGAGGATCACCGCGAGCAGCGCCGTGAGCACCCCGACGCTCAGCGAGCGCCAGAGCGCCGCCTGCCAGACCGGCGAGAAGAAGAATTCGGCGAACCATTTCAGACTGAACAGCTTGGGTGGAAAGGCGATATAGGGCGCGCTGGTGAAGGCCAGCGGAATCACCACCAGCACCGGCAGGATCAGCAGCGCCACCAGCAGCACGCTGTAGCCGGTGAGGAGGAGGCTGTCGCCCTGGCCGTAGCGCCGCGGCAGCAGGCCCGACAGGGCATGACCAAGACCGATCAGCAGGCGTTGCGACACCCCGGCGCGGCGATTCTTCGGCGCCTCGCCGCTGAGCGAAGACAATCCGGCCACGCGATCGAACAGCCAGAACACCAGCAGCGAGCAGGCCAGCAGCACCACCGACAGGGCGCCGGCGAAATGCAGGTCGAAGAGGTCGAGCACGGACGAGATGACCAGCTGCGCCACCATCATTTCCCGGGGCGAACCGAGCAGGGCCGGCACGATGAAGAAGCCTAGACTGGTGATGAAGACCAGCAGGCTCGCCGCGGCGACGCCTGGCCCGGACAGGGGCAGGAAGACACTGAAGAAACTCATGGTCCGGCTGGCGCCCAGGGTTTCCGCCGCGGGCATCAGGCGCTTGTCGATGGTTCTCATGATCGGCAGCAGGGTGATCACCGCCAGGGGCAGCATGGCGTGGACCATGCCGATCAGGGTGCCGGACAGCGCCGGCACCAGTCCCGACGGATCGTCGACGACCTTGGCGGCAAGCGTCGTCAGCAGACCCTTGCGACTGAGCAGCAGCATCCAGGCGTAGGTCTTGACCAGGTAGCTGGTCCAGAACGGCAGCATGATCCACAGCAGCCAACGCTCGCGTCCATGAGGCGACAGGCGACACAGCAGATAGGCGATCGGGTAGGCGAGCAGGACCGCGAGCCCCGCGGTCAGGGCGGAAATCCAGAAGGTGATCCAGAGCACCCGGGCATAGATGGGCGTCGAGGCGATCCGCTCGAAATTGGCCAGGGTCAGTTCGCCGGCGTTGCCCTGAACGCTGCCCACCAGCATCTCGGCGACCGGGAGCAGAAAGAAGGCGGCCAGAAACAGCAGGGCCGGCAGTGCGGGCAGCAGACCTCGACGCAGGCTCATGGGCGGACCTCCGCCGGCAGCAGCGCGGCCCGGCGCGGGTCCCAGGCGATGCCCACCGCATCCCCCGGTCTGACGGCCAGTTGCCGCGGGCACCTGACGTTGAACGCCTTGCCCGAGGGCAGTCTGACCTGGGCGCGCAGATCGCTGCCGAGGAAGACGCAGGCGTCCACCAGACCCTGCAGCAAGCCCTCCCCGGGCGCCGTCAGCCGCGCGGCTTCCGGGCGAACCAGGAGCACACCTTCGCGGCCATCGCCCCCCTGATGAGCCTCGAGTTCGAGGGTGGTGTTTTCGACCTGCAGCCGGCGATCGGCGGTGAAGCGGCCTTCCAGCAGATTGGAGTGGCCGATGAAGCCCGCGGCGAAGCGGCTGACCGGTCTGTCGTAGAGGTCCTCGGGCGTTCCCAGCTGTTCGATGCGGGCCTGATTCATCAGGCAGATGCGATCGGACAGCGTGAGGGCCTCCTCCTGGTCATGGGTGACATAGATGAAGGTGGCGCCCAGCTCGCGATGCAGGTGGCGGATCTCCAGCTGCATGTGCTCGCGCAGATTCTTGTCCAGCGCGCCCAGGGGCTCGTCCAGCAGGATCACCGAGGGGCGGTAGACGAAGCAGCGCGCCAAGGCGATGCGTTGCTGCTGGCCGCCGGAGAGTTCCTGCGGGTAACGCCGCGCGAAGTCGCGCATCCGCACCATGTCGAGGGCATCGTCGACCGCCTTCGCGGTGTCGACCTTGCTCCTTTTACGCATGCGCAGCCCGTAGGCGACGTTGTCCCACACGCTCAGGTGCGGAAACAGCGCATAGCTCTGGAACACCAGGCCGATCCCCCGCTCGCCTGGCGGCGTGCGGGTGGCGTCCTGGCCGTCGATGAGCAGGGTACCCATCGAGGGCTGGACCAGCCCCGAAATCATCTGCAGGAGCGTGGTCTTGCCCGAGCCGGAAGGGCCGAGCAGGGTCAGGAATTCGCCGTCCTGCACGGTGAGGTCGGTGGGCTGCAGCGCAACGGCGTCCCCATAGGTTTTGCCGAGGCCGACGGTTGCTAGTTTTATGGCCATCTCCAGCTCCCCTCAGGACAGAATCCAGGCGTTGAAGCGCTCGGTCACCGCGGCGCGATGTTCCGCCCACCACTGCGGACTGGGCAGCCGCATGTGCTGCAGGTTGCTCGGCTCGGTGGGCAGCAGACGCGCGCGCTCGGCGGGGATGCTGTCGAAGGCCTTGCGGTTGGTGGGGCCGTAGGCCAGGGTCCTGGTCAATTCGGCCTGGCGCTGCGCGTCGGCGCAGAAGCGGACGAACTGCTTGGCGAGGTCCGCGCGTGGCGTGCCCTTGGGAATCGCCCAGCCTTCGATGGAGTACAGGCCCTGGTTCCAGGCGATCTCCACCGGGGCGCCATTGTCGATGGCCGCCTGGGCGCGACCGTTCCAGGTGGAGATCATGTCGACCTCGCCACTCTGGATGGCCTGCATGGCCTGGGCCCCGGAGGTCCACCAGATGTCGACGTGGCGCTTGATGCGATCGAGGCTCTTGAAGGCACGGTCCACGTCCAGCGGATAGAGATCGTCTATGGCGACCCCGTCGGCCATGAGTGCCTGTTCGAGGGTATCCAGCGGGTTGCGTCTCAGGCAGCGGCGACCGGGAAATTTCTCGACGTCCCAGAAGTCCCGCCAGGACTGGGGGCCCTTGCCGGGGGCGAAGGTGTCGGTGCGGTAGGCCAGGACGGTGGAATAGACGTCCACGCCCAGCCAGTTGGCGGTGACCGCCTCGGGAAGGAGGTCGGGATAGTCCTCCGCCTTCAGTCCGATGGGTTCGAGGAAACCCTTTTCCTCGAGAAAGGGAATGTCCGCGGAGATCGTCAGGGTGGTGACGTCCCAGACGTAGTTGCGGGTCTGCACCATGGCCGAGAACTGGGCGACCGGCTGGGATTCGCGGGCCACGCTGATGACCTTGATACCGGTGGCCTGCTCGAAGGGCGTGTAGAAGGCCCGGCGGTATGCCTCGGTATAGGGACCGCCAGGGTCCGAGACCACGAGGCGCTGATCCTGAGCGCAAACGCTGCGCGGCAGGCCGGCCACGGCGGCCAGGATGGCGCCGGCCTTAAGCACCTGGCGGCGACCTGGATTCTGGAATTGACTCATCTGGACTGACTCCTAGGCAACGAAAACTCGTTTGCAGGTCGTGCCGTGCCGCAAACGCCCGGCAGCGGTGAACCCATGTCGTCGGCAGAAATAGCGATAGGCCTCGTGGGCGAGGCGCGGAGGGTGGCGCTCCCGGTCAGGGGCGGCCGCGC
>NZ_WHOV01000218.1:0-13373 GCF_009765395.1 Pseudomonas sp. BAV 4579
CAGGCCCTTTAGCGGACCTGTTGTGATTGGTGGGAGAGATGGTATCTACGCCGCCTTGCCCCTGCGTCGGAGCTGCTGTTTTCCCCCTCACCCTCCGGGAGAGGGTTGGGGTGAGGGAGGCTTCCCGCTAACGCTCGACCCTGATCTCCACCAGCTTGCCGTCGATGAACTTGAGGTGCCGCGAGGCACCGTTCGCCGGGCCATAGGTCCAGAACTGGGTCTCGGCGGCATTGAATCTGGGCACGTTGTTGTTACGCAGCGCCGGCGGATTGATCTTGCGCTCGGCCGGGGCGCCGCAGGCGGCCAGCACCTGCTCGACGCTGTCGCCTTCCTCGACGAGACTCTGGCCACAGCGCAGGCTGGCCTGGGCGAGCAGGGGAAAGAGCAGGGCGATCGGCAGCAGTTGACGGGGCTTCATGAGGACTCCGGGGCAGGACGGCCACCAAGCTTAGCCAACCGCCGAACGGCGTGCCCGGTGCAAAGTCTTGGTCAACTCCGTCGCCAGGGCATAAAGCCTGCGTAACGGCGCGGGACAGCCGTCGGCTGAAGGCGTATTGCTGGACACCCCTTCCCCAAGAGCCCGGTCCGTACCATGGTCGCGATTCAAGCCCGCCTGCCCGTCGCCACCCCCGTTCCCCGTCCCGAACCCGTGCTGCACCTGCCAGCCAGCAGCACTCTGCTGATCATCGTCGAGCGCAAGGAAGACTGGTCGGACTACCTGCCCAGCGAAAGCATCATCACCGCCCAGGAGTACCTGGAAGACCGCCGTCTTTCCGCCGGTGGCGGCCGGATCCAGGTGCTCAACCTCTGCCGCAACTACCGCTACCTGGGCCACGGCTACTATTGCTCGCTGCTGGCGGAGGCGCGCGGTCATCGCGTCATCCCCTCGGTGCGCACCCTGAGCGAACTCAATCGCAAGGCGCTCTACGGCCTGCTGCTGGAAGACCTCGACGCCCTGGTGGACCAGGCGCTGGCTGAGCATCCGTTGGGCGCCACCGAGGGCTTCACCCTCAATCTCTACTTCGGTCGCACCGATTTCGCGCCGCTGCAGGCGCTGGCCAGGCAGCTGTTCGACGCCTTGCCCTGCCCGATCCTGCAGGTGGAGTTGCGCCACAGTCGCCACTGGCACATCGCCGGGATCAAGAGCGGCGCCCTGCACCGGCTGCAGGATGCCCAGCAATACGCCTTCGCTGATGCCCTGGATGCCTTCAACCGGCGCATCTGGCGGCAACCGGCCTCGCGCCGCCAGGCACGCTACGACCTGGCCATCCTGCATGACCCGGAAGAGCCGCTGCCTCCCTCCAATGCCGCGGCCCTGGCCGGCTTCGTCGCCGCCGGACGTGATCTGGGGGTGGCCGTGGAGCTGATCGAGCGCAAGGACTATGGTCGGCTGGCGGAATACGACGCCCTGTTCATCCGCGCCACAACCCGGGTCGACGACCACACCTATCGCTTCGCCCGCAAGGCCGAGAGCGAAGGCCTGGTGGTGCTGGACGATCCCGCCTCCATCCTGCGCTGCACCAACAAGGTCTTTCTCAGTGACCTGCTGGCCCAGCACGGCCTGGGCATGCCGCGTACCGAGATCCTCTATCGCGAGCGGCCTCACGAGCTGGAAGAGGTAGGGCGGCGCCTGGGGTATCCGCTGGTGTTGAAGATTCCCGACGGCTGCTTTTCCCGCGGCGTGCTCAAGGTGGCCGACGCCGCCGAATTGCGTCAGGCCGCGGCGGAGTTGTTCGAACGCTCGGTGTTGCTGCTGGCCCAGGAATACCTCTACACCGAATTCGACTGGCGCATCGGCGTGCTCGCCGGCAAGCCGCTCTATGCCTGTCGCTACTTCATGTCCACCGGTCACTGGCAGATCTACAACCACAAGGCGGACGCCGGCAGTACCGGAGGGCGCTGCGAGGCGGTGGCCATCGCCGCGGTACCTCCGGCGGTGGTGGAGCTGGCGTTGCAGGCCGCCGCCCTGATCGGTGATGGCCTCTATGGGGTGGATCTCAAGCAGGACGGTGATCGGCTGGTAGTCATCGAGGTCAACGACAACCCCAACCTGGACGCCGGCATCGAAGACGGCCTGCTGGGCGAGCGTCTCTATCGGCGGGTGCTGGAGGACTTCGTCCGGCGCCTGGAGCAACGGCGTCAGGGCTGGTAGGAGCTTCTCATGATCGAAGCCTTCACTCTGCTGGACGGTGGCCTGGTGCCGGCCGGCGAACGTCTGGCGCCAGTGCTGCTGTGCAGCGATCCGGATGCCCGGGAGCAGACCTGGCTGCAGCAGGTCTTCAACCTGGACAGCCACCGCCTGGCCTCGGCGCTGGACCCCGACGAGGTTTCGCGCCTGGAGGTGCAGGGCGATGAACTCTTCCTGATCTGGAAGCGCCCGGAGCGTTATGCCGGCGGGGCGCGCTTCGCCTTCGAGGTGTCTTCCTTCGGCTTGCTCTGGCATCCCGAGCGGCTGGTGGTCATCTCCGCCGGCCAGTCGCTGCTGGCCGGCGAGGGCCCACTACAGCCGCTGCACGCTCCGCTGGATGTGCTGGTGGAACTGCTGTTTCGCAGCGTCCATCACTACCAGGGGCATCTCAAGGTCATCAGGCTGGTCGGCCGCGAATTGCAGCAGCGCTTCGACAGCTCCCTGGGCAATGAGCACCTGCTGCAGATGTTCAATCTCAGCGAGAGCCTGATCCATTACATCAACGCCCTGCAGGGCAACGGCGCGGTGCTCGACCGACTGCGGCAGATCGCCGAAAGGCGTGGGCTCGGTGAGGCCCTGCAGGCACGCCTGGAGGACCTCATCATCGAGAACGACCAGTGCCGCTGCCAGGCGGACATCTACGCCACGGTATTTGCCCGGCTCATGGATGCCCGCGGCAACCTGGCCAACAACAGCATGAATCTGACCCTGCGCAACCTCACGCTGATCAACGTGGTGTTCCTGCCGCTCAACCTCATCGCCGGCATTGGCGGCATGTCCGAATTCAGCATGATGACCGCCGGTCATCCCTGGTGGCTGTCGTACTCGCTGCTGGTGGCGGCCATGGCTGCCCTGAGTCTCGCCCTGACCTGGATCCTGCGCCGCTCGTTGCGGCGCCGGGCCGAATCCGCCGCGCGCGCGGCCTGACGCTCGCTTCATCGACAGACTCGAAGGAGACAGCATGGAAAAGCCTCTGCTCGGCCTGGGCATCGTCCTGGCGATCCTGGCCTTCGGCCTTCTGACCCTGATCGTCGATCTGCGCCGCAGCCGGCGCCAATACCGTGCGGCGGTGCTCAGCCAGGAAAGCCACGACTCAGATAGCGCGAACCGGCCAGGCCGAAACGCCAGGGCACCTCGCGCGCGCGACTGATGCCGATGCGCGGGCCCGCGAGCACCGCCACCTCGGCAGCCGCTGGCTCCAGCAGGAAAGGCAGCTCGGTCAGCGACAGGCCATCGTGACTGCCGTCGATGGCGAGGGCCTGGCACAGCCGGCCGGGACCGGCGCACAGCAGGCGATCGGCCAGGCCACCCCGACGTTTCCGCATGACCTCCAGACCCCACAGCGGCTCCAGCGCGCGGATCAGCACGCCCGAGCCATGCCCGGCCTCGCGGCAGACCAGATTGAAGCACCAATGGATGCCATAGGAGCGATAGACATAGGCATGGCCGGGAGGACCGAACATGGCGCGGTTGCGCGGGGTGGGGCCGGAAAAGCTGTGGGAGGCCGGGTCTTCGCCGTCGTAGGCTTCGGTCTCCACGATCAGGCCGCCCACACCTACGACTCTGAGCGTCGCGCCGATCAGTTGCCGGGCGACCTCGTCCACCGGGCGGGTGAAATCCAGCTCGCTCACGCCTCGGACTCCGGCTCTTCCAGGATCAGCGCTACATACACCAAGGCCAGATGGCTCTGGCCTTGGGCGAAATCGCCAGGCTGGGCCTTGCCCTCGGGCATGCGGCGCAGCCAGGGCGAGACCGTCCGGCCTTGAGTGCCGGGCACCGTGGCACGGTGATCGACATGGCCCACCATGGCTGTCAGCCCATGCCTCCGGTGGCGCCATAGACCTCGCCGGTCACATAACTCGATTCCTGGGAAGCCAGCAGCACATAGATGGGCGCCAGTTCCGCCGGCTGCCCGGGACGCTTGAACACCGTCTCGCCACCGAAGGTGGGGATCTTTTCCTGGGGCTGGCCGCCGCTGGGCTGCAGCGGGGTCCAGAAGGGACCGGGGGCCACGGCATTGACGCGGATGCCCTTGCTGGCGACCTGCTTGGCCAGCGCCTTGGTGAAGTTGGTGATGGCCGCCTTGGTCGAGGCGTAGTCCAGCAGGAATTCGGACGGCTGGGTGGCCTGGATTGAGGTGGTGTTGATGATGGCGGCACCGGCCGGCAGATGCGGCAGTGCGGCCTTGCACAGCCAGAACAGGGCGTAGACGTTGGTCTTGTAGGTAGCGTCGAACTGCTCGGTGGTCAGCTCGGCGATGTCCTGCACGGCGGTCTGCTTGCCGGCCACATTGACCAGGATATCCAGACCGCCCAGGGCGTCCTTGGCCTTGCTCACCAGTTGGGTGCAGAAGGCTTCATCCTTCAGGTCACCGGGAACGCAGACGGCCTTGCGACCCTCGGCTTCCACCAGCTTGACCACTTCCCGGGCGTCGGCCTCTTCCTCGGGCAGGTAGTTGAGCACCAGATCGGCACCCTCCCGGGCGTAGGCGATGGCCGTGGCCCGACCGATTCCCGAATCCGCGCCGGTGATCAGCGCCTTGCGCCCGGCCAGGCGACCGAAGCCCTGGTAGCTGGTCTCGCCATGATCGGGACGCGGCTCCATGGCCTGGGCCAGACCCGGGGCCTGCTGGGGCTGCTTGGAGAATTCCGGCTGAGGATACTGGGTGAGGGGGTTCTGCATGCTGTACTGGTTGTCGCTGGACATGACATCTCCTGAAAGGGGCCAGAAGGCACCCGTTTGGCATCTTTTCGATGACGTTCAAGGAAATGGAGCAACAATTTGCGTGAGAGGTTCCCACTGATCGGCGACGGATGTAGCGGGCCGGACAGCGCTCTTGCCTGACTTCAACCCAGGGCTATGCCTTTTTCGGCTTGGCCTGGCGTCCAATGACGGCAAGAAGGGAAGGGCCTTCAGCAGGAGCGATCGTCGTGATGGCAAAGAACACGAAAGTGGCCGTGCGGGCGGCCCTGTCGTCCTTGTGCGGACGCAGGCTGTTCATGCTGCCGCCTGGTATCGGAGGTCACGGTGATAGCCCGGGGCGGAGGAGACTGCGCTAGCCCTCTTGCCTCAGGCGTCCACTGGCTCCAGCCGCAGGGCTACGCCCGTTCGCTGCAGGGTAAGGATATCCGCCTCGCGACAGCCGATCAGCCGGCCCTCGGCGGTGCGCAACTGGTCATCTTCCAGCTGTGCATAGGACTGCGGTTGCTTGCCATCGCCCGCGACCATGATGTACAGCTGCCCACACAGCAATTGCCCAGCCAGGCGACCGTCGTCCAGGCCGATCAGGCGGTAGCTGCGGCGGGCATCGTAGGTAAAGCGCATGGGAGCGTCCATTCAGGTCTTTCAGCTCAGAGCCGCGCTGGCACGCAATGTTCAATTCCGAACATCGGCGTGTCACGTCGGCAGACCCGTGGCCGCGCCCGAAGCCTGCCACTCGCTGGGGCGAGGGCAGGCTGACCGCCGGTCGGAAGCCTCCTGGAAGGCCGATCAGTAACGGAATTGCGCTACCAGATTCTGGAAGGAGCTGGCCAGTCGCGACAGCTCCTGGCTGGAAGCGGCGGTCTGCTGGGCCCCGGTCGCGGTTTGGGTGGACAGGTCCTGGATATTGACCAGATTGCGATCCACTTCGCGAGCGACCTGGGCCTGCTCCTCGGCGGCACTGGCGATCACCAGGTTGCGCTCCTCGATCTGAGCGACCCCGGCGGCGATGCGATCCAGGGCTTCACCGGCCCGGTTGGCGCGTGCCTGGGTGCTGTCGGCCAGGGACTGGCTCTTGTGCATGGCGCCCACCGCTTCCTCGGCGCTGCTGCGCACGGCGCTCATCATGCGCTCGATCTCGCCGGTGGACCCCTGGGTGCGATGAGCCAGGGCGCGGACCTCGTCCGCCACCACGGCGAAGCCGCGGCCCTGTTCGCCCGCCCGGGCGGCTTCGATGGCGGCATTGAGCGCCAGCAGGTTGGTCTGCTCGGCGATCCCGCGGATCACTTCCAGCAACTTGCCGATCTCGCGAACCTGGCCTTCCAGGGTCTGCACCTTCTGGGTAGAGTCGGTGATCTCGCCGGTCATCACCGCCATGGCCTGGGCGGCCTGCTGCACCTGCTCGCGACCCTGCTGGGCTTCGCGGCTGGTCTCCTGGGAAGCGGTGGAGGTGGAGGCAGCATTGCGCGCCACCTCTTCCACCGCGGCGGTCATCTGGTTGACCGCAGTGGCGGCCTGCTGCACTTCATCGTGCTGGCGGACCTGGCCACGCGAGCTTTCCTCGGTCACCGCGTGCAATTCCTCGGCAGCGGCGGCGAGCTGGCTGGAGGCACCGGCCATCTGTTGCACCGTGTCTTTCAGGCTGCGCTGCATGCCGCCTAGGGCCTGCAGCAGCTGGCCAACTTCGTCGCGGCGGCTGCTCTGGATCGGCAGGGTCAGATCGCCCTGGGCGACGCGTTCGGCGCTGCCTACTGCCTGGCGGATCGGCGTGACGATCATCCGGGTGATGACGATGCACAGCGCCAGGGCGCAGAGCGTGGCCAGTAGCAGACCCAGGGACAGTGCCCAGAACGCCTGCTGGTAGGCAGCATGCGCAGCGTCGCCGGCCTCGGCGCTCTGGCGCTTGTTGGATTGCATCATGATCTTGAACGAGGCCATGGTCTTGCGATAGGTGGGTTGCACCTGCTCGTTCAACAGCTTGGCGGCACCGGCTACATCCTTGGCGGCCAGCCGCGCCAGGATGGCGTCGGTACCGGCGATATAGCTTTTCCAGTCCTGCTCGAAGGCATCACCGGCCTGCTTTTCATCGGCTTCAAGCGGCGTGGCGCGATAGGCCGCGAAGGGTTTCTCGGCATCGGTCTGGTTGTCACGCAAGGAGGCTATGACGGCCTGCTGATCACTCTGGGGCGCATCGCCATAGGCCATGGACAGCACGCGGAACAGATCGCGGTTGTGGCCGATGACATTGCTCTTGGCATCGTTGAGCAGGCTGATGGAGAGCAGCGAGTCGCCCAGCACGTTGTCCAGCTGGGCGTTGACGCTGCGGATACCGCTGAAGCCGACGGCGCCGATGCCCAGGGTGATGGCCGTGCACAGGCCAAAGGCCACGGCGAGTTTCTTCGCCAGTGCCAGATTGTTGAACCAGACCATGGAGCCTTCCTTTCTGCGAGGTGGGTATCAGCCAAGTTGCGCTGGATACCCTCGCTATCGGCACCAACAGTCCGACCTTTAGTTGGGTCCGGAGCGTCCGATTCCGCCTTCAACCGCGTCCATAGAGGCTATCAAGCAGCCGATTGGCCCTCAGGGCGTCCGCCAGACCGGCCAGTTCCGGTCGCGGCTGGCCGAGCAGCTGATCGAACACCGCCTGGGCGCCCTGGGGCACGCCGGGGTCCACGCCCTCGGCCAGTACCTGGCGATTGCCCTTGGCGTCGTGCAGTACCAGGCGCCCCGCGCAAAGCGCCAGGGTTCCCGCGCTACCGTCCAGGCGAATGGCCAGCCGCGGACCGCGCAGGGTGGCGCTGGCGCGCAGATGAATCGGTAAAGCTCCGGCCTGGAGCAAGGCCTCGCCACCATGATCCAGTGGCCAGCGCGGATCGCGGTCCAGTCGGCTATGGACGACCGTCAGGGCCTCACCGCATAGCCAGGCGCTGAAATCCAGCAGGTGCACGGCCAGGTCGCCAAAGGCGCCATAGCCCATGCGGCCCTCGTCCAGATGCGCCGGCCAGTCGCTGAGCCAGCCCTCCAGCAGCCCCGGGTGGCCGGCGGTCAGTGACAGGTGGCTGAGGCTACCAATGGCGCCGTCCCGCGCCCGCTGGCGCAACAGCTGCAGGGCCGGGTCGGTGCGCAGATAGAAGCCGCTGAAGCAGGAACGCCCGGCGAGCTGATCGGCCAGGGCCGAGGCGCGGGCTGCCGAGACGGCCAGCGGCTTTTCCACGAACAGGTGCCGGGCGCGCGGGAGCAGGGCGGTCACCGCCGCCTCGTGATCCTCGATGGCGGTGGTGACGAAGGCCAGGTCCACTTCGGGCAACCGGGCGAAGTCATCCACTACCGGCAGACCCTGAGGGGCAGCGAGGCGCCGGGCGCGGGCGGGATCCCGTTCGCTGGCCACCGCCACTACCCGTACGCGCGGATCGGCCAGGCTGGTGTCCAGGTAGTCCTGGGCGTGGATCTGTTCGCAACCGACGATGGCGACGCTGAGCATGACAAGGGGTCCTCTAACGGTAACTGTTCCGTTATGGACCCCTGGTCGGCCGCCAAGCTTCCCCGATCAGACCGGCTGGTAGGCCTTGCCGAAACGGTTGGCCAGGAAGGCCTCCATGTCCACCTGCTCCTGGGCGATGAAGCCGCGCTGCGGCAGCTTGCCTTCGCGGAACAGATCCAGGGCGGTGCAGATGCCGGCCGCGGTGGTGATCTGGATGGCGCTGGTCAGGCGACCGTCGCGCTCGGCGGCAAAGATCTTGCGGCTGAACACCTCCTGCACCAGCTTGCCGCCGCGCATCCCGCTGACGGTGACGAACACCAGCACCACGTCCTGCATGGTGGTGGGCACGGCGCCGCGCAGGATGTTCTTGAGTTGCTCCTGGTCACCGGCCAGGCGCAGGTCTTCCAGCAGGAACTTCATCAGGTCGCGGTGACCGGGGTAGCGCACGGTCTTGTAGTCCAGGGTTTCCACCTGGCCCTGCAGCGTCTCGCAGAGGGTGCCCAGGCCGCCCGAGGTGTTGAAGGCCTCGTATTCCACGCCGTCCAGGGAAAAGTGCTCCAGACCTTCCAGCGGCTGCACCAGTTGCAGCTCGCCGTTGCGCACCGCTTCGCAGGGGTGGCAGTACTCGTTGACCAGGCCGTCGACGCTCCAGGTCAGGTTGTACTTCAGGGCATTGGTGGGGAATTCCGGCAGGGCGCCGACGCGCATCTTCACTTCGCGCACGCTGTCGAAGCGCTTGGCCAGGGAGTGGGCGGCGATACCGATGAAGCCCGGCGCCAGACCGCACTGGGGCATGAAGGCATTGCTGGCGCCCTCGGCCAGCTGGCGGATGGTCTTGGTCGCCTTCACGTCTTCGGTCAGGTCGAAATAGTGGGTGTTGGTGGCCTTGGCCGCCTGGGCCACCGGAATCGCCAGATGATAGGGCAGGGCATTGAGCACCACGTCCTGGTCGTCCAGGGCCGCGGCCAGGGCGCTGGCGTCGGCGGTATCCAGGGTGCGGGTCTGCACGCCCAGGGCGGCGATGGCCGCCAGGGCGCGCTCGTCGCGATCCGCCACCGTCACCTGGTAGTCGCCACTGGCGTGCAGCAATTGCGAAATGGTGTAGCCGATATGGCCGGCGCCGAGCAGGGTGACTTTCATGGCGGGATCCTCCGTGGTTGAGGCTCCAGCTTAGAAAGTGGCGCTGTCAGATGTGAGCGTCAGAGCGTCGAATCGTTGTGCTTTATTTGACGAAGCGGCGGAGTTTTCGTCGTTTCGACGAGGCGGCTCGCATGGCTTTCGAAAGATCCTCCTAAAGACTGCCGATGCATCCCGTAGGAGCGGCCCATGGCCGCGATAAGGCGACCGTCTCAACGGACCGCTATAGACGCAACCAACTAGGTGCTCCTACCCCGGCACCACCCGCAACAGCTGACCGTCCTCACCATCGGTAAGCAGCCAGAGATTGCCGTCCGGGCCGCTGCGCACGTCGCGCAGTCGCTGGTCCAGCTCCTGGAACAAAAGCTCCTGCGGACCAGGCATACCCTCCACCAGCGGTATCCGCCGCACCGACTTCTCTCGCAGCGCCGCCACGAACAGACTGCCGCGCCAGGCGGGAAAGCCCTGGCCGTCGTACCAGGTCATGCCCGCGGGCGCGATCGACGGCGTCCATTCCAGCAGCGGTGGGGTGATGCCTGGCAATTCGCGAAAGGGCGAGATGCGCGCACCGGTGTAGTCCACGCCGCCGGTGGTCAGCGGCCAGCCATAGTTGGCACCCGCGCGGATCAGGTTGAGTTCGTCGCCACCCTTGGAACCATGCTCGTGCTCGTACAGTGCCTGGCGCCCGGGCACCCAGACCAGACCCTGGGGATTGCGATGGCCGAGGCTGTAGATCTCCGGCAGGACGCCGGGTCGCTTGAGGAAGGGATTGTCCGCCGGCACCTGGCCGTCGCGGGTGATGCGCACGATCTTGCCCAGGTGGGTACTCAGGCGCTGGGCATCGGTGCGCTCGACGTTGCCGTCGCCCAGGGCGATGACCAGGGTGCCGTCACCGAGCAGGGCCATCCGCGCCCCGAAGTGCTGCCCGAAGGCCTTGGCCGGCTGGCTGGTGAAAAGCGGTTGGACGTCCTGCAGGCGTCCGCCGTCCAGCCGGGCGCGCACCACCTTCAAATGATTGGCCTGGCGCGTGCCTGTCGCATAGGAGAGATAGATCAGCTGGTTGCGCGCGAAATCCGGGTCCGGCAGCACCTCGAACAGACCGGCCTGGCCTTCGGTATAGAGCTCGGGCAATCCGCTCACGGCTTCCGCCTGCAGCCTGAGGCGGCCGTCTCCGTCCGGCACCAGCAGCCGCAAGCGCCCGGCGCCCTCGGTCAGGAGCGCCCGGCCATCGGGGAGGAAAGCCAGCGCCCAGGGTCTATCCAGCCCGGTCGCCACCGTCTCGATCCGATACGCCGGCGCCGCCAGCGCCAGCGGAACCGCCAGCAGGGCCAGCCACGCCAGCCAGGCCCAGCGGCCGGAAGCTTTAGGTAACGCTTGAGGTCTGTTCCGGGTACCCGCTTTCGCTAGCATCTGCCTCTCTCCAAGGGATCTTCCGACCATGCCCCAACCGCTCTGGCGCGCCCTGTTGCAACCGCGCACCCTGCTGGCGTTCGCCGCGGCCCTGCTGCTGACCACCGCCTGGGGCAGCCTGGTGCAGACCCAGTACAACCTGGCGGCCCTCCAGGGACTCGGCCAGCCGATCGACCTGGCCACGCGCGGGCGGACCTCGCTGGATGATCTGCTGGGCTTCGGACCCGTCTATGCCGCCATCGTGCTCGCCGCTTGGTTACCAGCCTTTGCCGCGGCCCTCTGGCTGGGGCGTCACGGCGGTGCCTGTCGCGCCTGCCTGCTGCCGCTGGCCAGCAGCCTCAGCCTGATCGCCGCCATCCGCCTGATCGACGCCTTCGCGCCCATGCCGGTGCTTATCTACGCCACGCGCACCCTGGAGGGGTTGCTGGCGATGGCAGTGGGTGGGCTATGTGGTGGGCTGCTGTTCATCTGGCTGACCCGCCCGGTGATCCCGCGCTAGGGAAGGGCGCTCAGGACGAGGTCAGCTTCATCAGCACCAGCCCGCTGACGATCAGCGCGGCGGCCAGGATGCGCAGCGGACTCGCCGCCTCGCCCAGCACCAGGATGCCGACCATGAAGGCGCCAATCGCGCCGATACCGGTCCAGATCGTATAGGCGGTGCCCAGCGGCAGGCTGCGCATGGAGATCGACAGCAGCGCCACGCTGGCCACCATGGCGACCCCGGTGATGATCGTCGGCGTGAGGCGGGTGAAGCCCGCGGATTGCTTCATGTAGAACGCCCAGACCACCTCGAGCAGTCCCGCGCACACCAGATAGAACCAAGCCAACGACGGCCTCCTGTAAAACCGGGCCGTCCCGGAACGCTGCCCACCGATCGCCGGGGTCGTCCCCGTGGGCCAAGAGAGAGGGGCGGCAAGTTGCCTCGCCACCTGATCGGTGCCGTTATCCTAGCCGCTCATAGCCGCGCCTTTCGACCCGACATGGTCAGGCGCACCCAGCATCCGCTAGCGCGGCTGGCAGATCTGCGTGGCGATTCCGTCGAATTCCCGATCGAAACTGGCGCGTTCGGCCGCGCTGAGAAAGCCCTGCTGCCTGACCAGGTCATCGGTCTGGTCTCGCACCGCGGCGATGCGCTCGCTGAAGGTCGTTGCCTGTTCCTGACTGATCCGCCGCGCCTTGCGCGCCGTGCTCACATCCGCCAACAGCACATTGGCGCGCAGCGAGATATGCGCCTGCCGCGGATCCGTGATCGATCCGCCCAGTTCTCCCGGCACGGCGCGCTGTTCTGCCAGATTGCAGCTCGGCAGGCCGAGGTCGTCCTGCCGAACCGGCTCCCGGGTACAGGCGCCCAGGGCGAGGGGCAGCAGCAACAGGGGAATCAGGGATTTCATCCAGGTCTCCTCGGGGTGGCCGTAGTGGAGACCTTGAGAGCCCGGGGCGGGCGCTTCGTTCAAGCAGGGCTTTGCGCCAGGCCTTGGCAAGGCCCTGAGGCTAGTCGTCTCGCCGCGCCTGCCGTTCCAGTGCCGCCAGCTGCAGTCGCGCCCCGTCGGCCACCGGGCCCCTGCCGACCGCACTGCTCTGCAGCAGCGATAGATTCAGGGAGTGCGCCGCTGCCTCCAGTCCCGGGCGAAGGGCATGGCCGGCCTGGGCCAGGGCGGTGTCTTCGGTCAGGAGCGGAGCGGCGAGAAAGAGGGTGACCGAGCTGGTCAGGAGGTATCTCATGAGGCGTCCTTGCGAGGTGATCACCAGGGTATCGGCATCCGGCCGGCTGGGTGGAGCGGGTCTAGGGGCAGAGCTTAGAGCAGAATCGCCAGGGTGGTAGTGATAATGGTCAGATAAATCACGCCGGCAATCTGGCGAAGGTCCTTTCACGAACGGTCTGGGCGTCTTGGAAAGGCTTGAGCGACAGCCAGAAACAACAAAGCCCGCGCGATGGCGGGCTTTGCTGAGGTTCACGCTACGGTGAACGGGAGATGGCGCACTCGGCGGGATTCGAACCCACGACCCCTGCCTTCGGAGGGCAGTACTCTATCCAGCTGAGCTACGAGTGCAGCGATTCGGTGACGCTGAATCGGTCGCCATCATACTCACCTTGCCCTCGACCGTCCATGCCCGGATGCACGATGTTGTTGATTTTGAACGACTGTTTCGCGGGGCGTGGCAAGGGCTGCATAAACAAGGAGGAGGGCGACGCGAAAACCTGGCTAGCGCTCTTGCGCAGGGGTTCAGGATTCTCCTAGGATGCGTTCAATATTTCGAACGCCCAGGGCGGTTCGGACGTTGCTCGAGCGGGCACTGAACGGTGGCGATGCCAGCGTTTCCAGGCCTGACCCTATCGCAGGCGCAGGGGTGTCATGCCCTTGCTTCCGGCCCTTTCAGCCAAGGAGACCGTAATGCAGCTCAAAGACGCTTCCCTGTTTCGCCAGCAAGCCTATGTCGACGGCGCCTGGATCGACG
>NZ_WHOV01000219.1:0-1273 GCF_009765395.1 Pseudomonas sp. BAV 4579
GCGGTTGCCGATCTTGGCCTCGATGTCGGACAGGGTCTGGGTATAGGCCGTGACCTGCAGACCGGCGCCACCGCCCTTGTTGATCATGGGGATGAACTCATCGCCGATCAGCTCGTTGAATTCGTCCGCGTGCAGGTTGATGGCCACCTTGCTGCTGGCCTCCCCGGGCAAGCCATCATTGATGCCGTACTTGTAGATGTGGCCGGCAACCGAGACCAAGTCCGAGAACATGGAGTTGCCCACCGCTGCGGCGCCCTCGGTGTCGGAGAGGGCGTCCAGGCCTACATAGACCACAGCGCGTTTGCGCACCACCTGCATCCAGTCGAAGATCGGCCGGGGGTCGTTGACGTCGTGGTAGTCCGGAGCGATCAGCTCGGCCATACGGCCGGTGGTGAGTTTCTCCAGCAATGGCAGCAGCGAGGCGACGATCTTGTCGAAATAGGTCTTGTCGTAGCGTACTGCACTGCGCAAGCCATCCATGACCGGATCCAATACGCGCGTCTGGTTCAGATACTGGTCGATGGCGATGACTCGCAGCGGTCGGCCCTTCATGTTAAAGGGGACGTTCTTGTCGTTGAGCTTGCCCTCGATAAAGATGATCTTCTCCCAGGCCTTGGGGTCATGCTCGTCGAAATACTTCTGGGCGTACTCCAAGAACAGCCCTTCGATGTTGATGACGTGTTGCTGGATCTGCAGGTAGTCCGGCCGGCGGCCGAGAGCTACCAGGGCCCGGGCGATGATGTTGACGAACCGCCAGGCGAATTCCTTGAATGCCGCCGAGTTGCCCTCGCTGGACAGCTGGCCCGCGACGCGGGTGGCCACCTCCGAGATCCGACCGAAGCGGCCCACCGCATTGTAGCGGGCGGACTGGTCCGGCCAGCCCAGGTGGAAAACGTAGAACTCGTTGGCCCGGCCGGCGCGCTCGCACTCAACGTACATTCGCTTGAGGAGGTCAGCATCGCCCTTGGGATCGAAGACGATCACCACCTCATGCTGGCCGCGCCGCTTGCGGCGGATGTCCTGGGTGATGAAGAGCTCGGCCAGGCGCGTCTTGCCGACCCGAGTGGTGCCCAGGACGATGGAGTGACCCACTCGCTCGCCCAGCGGCAGGGTAACGTCGTGCTCTTCGGGCTCGATGCCGTGTAGCCGCGGCAGGCCGCCTACCGGGGGCAGAGGCCGGAATGGGTTTGCGGCGTTGTCCCAGGCGGTGGCCTTGGCTAGCAGGGTGAGCGGGAAGGGCGCGAACTCCAGGCGCGCCTCGAGCCGCCGGGCC
>NZ_WHOV01000220.1:0-1854 GCF_009765395.1 Pseudomonas sp. BAV 4579
CTGGAAGCCGAGGCCGGTCGCCTGCAGCGGCTGGTGGGTGGCTTCCGCATCTAGCGCGGGCCCCCGAAAAGAGGGTGTCGCTCTGCTCAAGTCGTAACGTGGCTGCCCGATAAAGAGGGGGATCGCCATGCCCTGAATCCGGCATGGCTCCACCCTGGCTACGGACGCAGACCTGTATGAAGCGACACCTGAAATTCAGCCACAAGATCCTGCTGGTCGCGGCGCTGGTGATCACCACCGCGTTGGCCGCTTCCGCCGGTTTCAATGCTATCTGCAACGCCAGGCCATCGACCAGAGCCTGAGTGCCAACCTCGCGGAAACCGGCCGGGTCACCGCCGGCAACGTCGCCTACTGGCTGGATGCACGGGTCAAGCTCATCGAAGGCGAAGCCCAGACCCTGGCGCGCGATCGCTCGCCCGAAGGCCTGGTCGGTCTGCTGGACCAGAAGATCTACACCGGCACCTTCGATTCCACCTACCTGGGCGAGGTGGACGGCACCTACACCACCCGTCCGCTGCGCACCCTGCCGGCCGGCTACGATCCGTGCAAGCGACCCTGGTACGCGGCCGCCACCGCCGCCGGCGCCACGGTGCTGACCCCGCCCTATATCTTCGCTTCCTCCGGACAGCTGGGCGTGACCATCGCCACCCCGCTGCAGCGCGACGGCCAACTGGCCGGCGTGGTGGCTGGCGACCTCAACCTCTCGGCGCTGGTGGAGATCATCACCTCGCTCAACGTCAGCGGCCTGGGCGAAGCCTTCCTGGTCGACGGCGACGGCAAGGTGCTGGTCAGCAGTCACCCGGAACAGGTGCTCAAGACCCTCAAGGACGTCTTCCCCGAGCAGACGCCGTCCCTGCAACCGGGTCTGCACGCCGTCAGCCAGAACGGCAGCGACCGCCTGGTGAGCTTCACCCCGGTCAATGGCCTGCCCTCGGTGAAGTGGTACCTGGGCCTGTCCATCGATCAGGACAAGGCCTATGCCCCGGTGACCCAGGCCCGCAACCTGGCCATCGTCGCCACCCTGGTGGCGGTGATCGCCATCATCCTGCTGCTGGGGCTGCTGATCCGCGTGCTGCTGCGCCCGCTCCATGACCTGACCCGTGCCATGGCCGACATCGCCGAAGGCGAGGGCGATCTGACCCGCCGCCTGCCGGTGCAGGCCCGTGACGAATTCGGCGCCCTGGCCGAGACCTTCAACAAGTTCGTGGCGCGCATCCACACCTCGATCCGCGACGTGGCCCAGAGCACCGGCGAGCTGAATCAGGGCACCCGCCGGGTGCTGGAGTCGTCGCAATCCTCCATGCAACAGTCGGATCTGCAAGCTCAGCGCACCACCAGCGTCGCCGCCGCCATCAACGAACTGGGCGCCGCCGCCCAGGAGATCGCCCGCAACGCCGCCCATGCCTCCGGCGAGGCCCGCACCGCCCGGGCTCAGGGCGAGGAAGGCCGCGAGGTGCTCGACGAAGCCTTGCACGCCATGCAGGCGCTGTCGGCCAAGATCGGCACCAGTTGCGAGCATATCGAGGCGCTCAACGGCAAGACCGCCAACATCGGCCAGATCCTCGAAGTCATCCGTGGCATCTCCGAGCAGACCAACTTGCTGGCGCTCAACGCCGCCATCGAGGCGGCCCGCGCCGGTGAGGCCGGGCGCGGCTTCGCCGTGGTGGCCGACGAGGTGCGCTCCCTGGCCAGCCGCACCCAGAGTTCGGCGCAGCAGATCCAGCAGATGATCGAAGAGCTGCAGAGCGGTTCGCGCGATGCCGTGGCCCTGATGCAGGAAAGCCAGCGGCAGAGCGCCCACAGCATGCAGGTGGCCAAGAGCGCCGGCGAGCGGCTGGGCAGCGTGACCGAGCG
>NZ_WHOV01000023.1:0-11313 GCF_009765395.1 Pseudomonas sp. BAV 4579
CATTGCCATCACAGGAACAGGCTAGCAAACACGACTTTTCAGACAAGCCCTAGTCAAGCCGGCGCCTAGGGTCAACAGCCCCCCTCGAACCGGTCCCGCAAGCGGCATGAATGGCCGTTTGCGTTTACCGCGGCTCTTGGATGCTGAGCAGGTTCAACTTGAGGAATCTGCTATGCACAGAAATGATCACGCGCTGCAGCTCGTCGTCACCAGCGAGCCAACCACTCAGGAGCTCTACAGCCTCCTCGGTCGCTACTGCCTACCGTTCGAGGACCTGGTGCTGACCAATATGCGCCAGGTGCTGGGATCCGGGTACCGCAATGGCGCCTATCAGCTTCGCCGCTACTTCAACGGAGCTTTCGCCCTGGTGCTGCCCGTCGAGGGCGTGCTTGTGACGGCAACCCTGGGCCAGGTCGAAGAATCCCTTTCGCTCGAAGCTGCCAGCTACCTGTGCTCACTACTGGCGCTGTCGCAGCTGATCACCGTCGCGCACAGCCGCAACGGCCACGACGACCACTCCCGGCTCCATTACCTCTACTACGGATTGCTGGAGGTCCTGAAGGCCGACCCGACGTTCGCTGCGACCGCGACCGCGCCGCACCATCGTCCGCTGATCGATGAGGAGGCTCGCGTCAGCGGATCGCTCGCGCCGTTCGCCCACCAGCCGGCTCTTGAGCGCCTGCTGGATTAGGCCACGCCCTTGCATTTGCGGTACGCCTGGAAAGATGAGGCATATCACCCAACCTTGAGCAGTCCTTACCATGGTCCAATCTCCACAGCTCGACCTCTTCCCTCTCGTCGAAGCGGCCTTCCGGAATTGCCCGGATCGGCCACTGGCCAACGCGGAGCTCTATCGCCTCGTCGGCGCCGCCGCAGGGCTTCAGGACCGGGAGGTTCACGCCAAGCAGCCAATTGGCGCGGCCGGTCAGCCCCGCAGCCCCGTCACACGCGAGATTCGCTGGCATCAGCAGACCCTCAAGGCCTGCGGCATCCTCGAGCGCGTTCCGCATGAGCGGGGCGTGTGGCAGCTGACCGAAAAGGCAAAGCGCGGGATGCATCGAGCGGCGCCGCAGGTCACGTTGCTGGGGTTCAGCACGTCGCTGGCGCTGGCACTGTTCGGCCATTCGCCCCAGGCGCTGCAGGGACTGGAAGAGCGCATCGACCTGGTGCTGACCTCTCCACCCTATCCCCTGCAGCAACCACGGGGATACGGTAATCCGAAGGCGAGCGAATTCACCGACTTCATCTGTCGCACGATCGAGCCCTTGCTGGGCAACCTTGCCAGCACCGGTAGCCTGGTCCTGAACCTGTCCAACGACATCTTCCTTCACCGGTCGCCAGCGCGGTCGACGTACCTGGAGCGCCTCGTCATCGCCTTGGAAGATCGCCTTGGCCTGCACCTGATGGATCGACTGGTGTGGGAGAACCGCAGCAAGGCACCTGGTCCCCTCCAGTGGGCGAGCCTCAGTCGGCAACAGCTCAACGTCGCCTGGGAGCCTTGCTACTGGTTCTCGCCTGATCCGCTTCGATGCAAAGCGAACAACCGGCGGGTCCTGGTACCGCATTCTGATCGGCAAGCCAGGCTCATCGCGGCCGGGGGCGATACGCGCCAGACCTCCTATGGCAACGGCGCCTACCGCCTGCGCCCGGGTAGCTTCGCGGCGCCCACAGAAGGTGCCATACCGAAGAACGTGCTGCAGATTGGCCACAGCTGTAGACGCAGCCGTGAGCACCGGAAGGCGTTGGTCGAAGCCGGGCTACCGGCGCACAGCGCGCCCTTCCCCTTCGCCTTGGCAGATTTCCTCATACGGTGGCTGACCGAGGTGGACGACCTGGTAGTGGATCTCTTCGCCGGCCGCATGATGGTCGGGCGCGCGGCGGAAGAAGCCGGGCGACGCTGGATCTGTGTCGAGAACATCCTCGAGCATGTGCTGGGCGCAGCGCCGCTCTTTCGCGGGTTCGACGGGCTCTGGATCAACCCTGCGCTCCAGCCTACATCGCAGCATTGAACGCCCGGCGACGGGTCGAACTCAGGATTTTTGAAGACCAGCTCTCGCTACCCTGCTGCTGTCGATCAAACCGGAGCTCGGCAGCATGCACCTTCTCCAGCGAATCACCCAGGGCACCACAAGCGGGACGCTCCTCACCGTCGGCTTTTGCGGCGCCATCAGCATCGCCTTTTCCGCCGGGCCGTTGAGCCGATCGCTGTCCGGTAGCAACACCGCCGACGGCTGCCCGCTGGCAGTAGATCGCGCGGCAAACTCCCAGCAGCTCGACGCCCACAGCCTGGCAGCTGCGCACCCGAACCTGCTCAACGAGCGCCCGGCCTCGCCGGACTGGCTCGATCACTCCTTGGCGGCTCTCTACTGCCACGCCAAGTAGCTCAGCTCAGGCGTGCTCTGGCCGCCTATGACTCTCATCAATCCTGGCTCGAACCGCACCTGCTATCCGCCGCCGAGGCTTCTGCTTGCGCTTGAGGTACTCGGCCCGGCACTGGGCGAACCACTCGCTGGCCAGGCGGGCGAGATGTCGATGCTGTGGCGCGGTAATCGAACCAACATCGAGCAAGGCCAGGATATATCCTTCCAGCTGCCCATAGAAGCGAACCAGGTGGCCAAGGCCCATGACGGCCATCTGCTCGATCAGCGCGACCCAGCGCAGCCGCGCTTGGTGGGGAAGAAAACCAAGGTCTGCCATAACGCCTCCTTAAGGTCATCGTACTACTGTAGACCGTCTCGGTTCGGCCGCCATCCCGGTAGTAGGCGTCATCACCGCATAAATAAGGGCCCGCCGGCATGACGTTCTCTCCGGAGCAGCACATCCAGTTTTTGCTTGCCGTGATCGCCCAGGCGAAGCGGTTGCACGCCGACTCGTCCGACGGACACGATATGGATTGGCCTGAGCTTGACGATCTGCAGCAGCAGGCGTGGGCGTGGAGCGCCTGTCAGAGCCTGGGTCACCCTCTTCAGCGTTGGCGCGCGGCGATTAGCGCGACACGACAGCCAGGCCAGACGGTGAAGCAGCTGCTGTCGACCATCCGCAGCACTGAGTCCGCCGGCGAGTTCGCCGGGTAGCGATCAGCTTAATCCGCGCGCTGCTGGCGAGCCTGGACGTTGCGACACAGCGTGGTCAGCTGACCAAACGACCAGGGCTTAGGAAGAAACGATGCGCTGGGAAGCCCCGGTGCGACTGGCACATGACCCGACGATACAACGATCGAAGCGGTTGGCCAGCGCGCCATCACCTGCTTGGCCAGGGCCAACCCATCCATGGATCCAGGCATTCGCACATCGGTGAACAGGAGATCCGGTGCTTGCCCCGCTGTCTGGAGGTACCTCCAGGCATCGTCCGCCGTCGCGAAGGCAGTGACGTCCAGGCCTTCGGATTCGAATATCTCCGTCAGCATCTCCACGAGAAGCGGCTCATCTTCAGCAATCACTACCAGGCACATTGCGGCCACCGATCAAGGAACGCTTGCATCACCAGATGCGGACAGCGCGGCGTTCGTTCGGCTAATCCGATGAAGGGATAGCTAATCCAAACTGCATCGCCAATAGTGCGGAGTAGACGGCCTTATCGCTTATCGCGCGCTTAATTCACCAGCGGCGTGCGGCGCACCTGCGGCTCCGGTGCAGCATCTGGCGCAGCACTGCGGCATAACGCGTGGCCAGCCTCATCTGAGATGGCCACGAGCTGCGGGACCTTTTGGCCTGGCCGTACCCCCCACAAGCAGCCCCGGGCGTCCTGCAGCACAGCGCCGCGGCCGATCGGGATGGCCACGGCCTCCAGGCGGTCGAGCAGGGGAAGTTGGTCTGGCGTTTCGGCCGCAACCGCCTTGACCAGCGGCAAACTGGCGATCACGGCCAGCAGCAGCCCCTTAAGCAATCGTGCACCAGAACCAGTCATTCTGGGTCTCCCCTTTCATCTTCAGCTGAACCAACATGGTCTTTGTCGGGGTCACCCAGGCCAGGGCATCCTCGCGCAAACGAAGCTTGGTGGCGCTCTGGCGCCAGTACATCTCATCGATGCCGAGGACGATCTTGGTCGCGACCGATGCGACGAAATCCTCCGGAAAATGCGTTGGGCTTTGCGAGGCGGCCACGAGCATCAGGCCGAACTTGCGAGCCTCCTTGGCAATGCGGTTGATCGGGCTCTCGGGGTCGTCGTCGGCGTAGATGTGCGCCTCATCGAGGATCACCACGTCGACAATGTGGTCTTGCTCGCCGCGCTCCACCGCCGCAAGGAACAGCTCTTCCAGCCGGAAGAGGACAATCAGCTTGCGCTCCTCCATGGATAGGGCGTGGATATTGTAGCGCCACACCGGATTGGTGCGGTCGAACGGCGGAATCCCCGACTTGAAGATGCCGATCGCCTCGAGGTTCTGCAGCCGATCAACCACGGACTTCAGCACGTCGGTACTGTCGTAGCGCATCAGGCTGTCGAGCTCTTTGCCGGTGGTGATCGCATCAATGTAGGCGGTATAGCCGTCGATGGCCTTGCGCTTGCTCTTGTCGAGCTCCGTCTTCTCCGCTTCCTCGTCGAACTGGCTTTGGCCTTTACGCAGGGCCTGGATCACCTTCTTGCGGTGGCCCTGGGCGGCGCGGTTGGCCACCTCCAGATAGGTAACGGCCTCGGCGCCGGAGCCCAGAAAGGATTGCTGCAGGATGTTCTGCGCCAGGCGCAGCGCATCGCGGATACTTGGATGAGTGCGCGCCATCAGTTTGGGTGGCCAGCGGGTGATTGCCCCGTGGTACTCGTTTTGCGGTATCCACCAGCTGTAGAGGGGCGCCCCTGACCAGCGCGCGCCCAACGCTTTTGCCTCGTCTTTCTCGCCCTTCAGCACGTCGAGGAACAGCCGATCGTCATTGCCATCGGTCATGACCACCGCGGCGCCCTCCTCCACAACCCAGGTACTCGGATCCTCCTGCCGGAACCCGTACTGGGCGTAGACATCGTTGAGCACGTTGCGCAGGCAAGCCTCCTGCTTGGGCCCCATTTGGCGCATGCTGCGATTCATGGTGGTGAGGAAGGATTGCACGCGCTTTCGCACGCCGCCGAAGTGTGGATCGGGATTTACCCGCAGTGGATTGAGGCCGTAATTGGTGCGCTCGGAAAAACGGACCTCCGATGCCCCAGGAATCGAAAGATCGCCGTGCACGTCGAAGATGTGGACCCGGGGAATGTGCCCACCGCATGACTGCAGCATGTGGCTGATCATCTTGCGCAGGGTGTAGGTCTTGCCGGAGCCAGACATCCCCACCAGGAGCGTGTGTCCATTCACCAACTTGTGGCTATCCCACATGACCGGGATCTGACGATTTTTCTTCTGCTCCGCCGCATCTATACCAAAGATGATCTGCATCAGGACGCCTTGTCACCGCGGTTAGGTCGGGCTTCTCCGCCAGCAAGCGGCTGTGATGTCCGCATTAGATCCTGACGCGAAGCAGCGCGAAGGGCATTATCCTTCGCAGCGCTCTTTCTCCGGCCAGCGGCGAGCCCGAGGAGTACCAGGCTCACCGCGCCCACCGGTAGACCGTAGGTAAGGCGCCCTGTCCAGAAAGAGGTAACGGCATCGACGAGAAAAATTGCTCCCAGCAGAGCGAGCGTTGCCGGGCTGGGCAAATGTCGCTTCCAGCCCAAGCTATCGCGGTGCGCCACTTCCAGAGCCGCCAGCGTCCGGACGCACTTCGGCGTGGTCTGCCGCAGATTCGACTTGTCCAGCGTCTCATTGATGAGCTCGAGTACCTGGTAGGCGTGACTGTCCGACTCGCCAGCGATGTGGCCTTTGACATGGGCGTAGCGTAGATGGCCAACGCGATAAAGACCTTCCGCTTTGGATCGGACGCGCTCCATGTGTGCCGCGAGAAAATCCATCTCTTCATCCAGCCGTAGCGAGCCCCTCGCCATGCGCTGGACTAGAGCCTCAGCGTCAGGTATCCCAAGCTGAGTTAGCGAGCAGGCGAGTTCACCCAAATCAGCAACTTCGCTGATTGCAAGATAGCCGTCTGCATAGGGCGCAGTACTGAGCCGTAGCAGCCGGCGATGCATCTGCTTTGGGGATAGCTCGCTTTCAATCGGACACCACGGAAAGGGGTCGATACCTGCGCGCGATAGCGCGGCAAATACAGCATCTGTGTTCATGGACTGAGCTCCTTGGAGAAGCCCAGCATGGCGAAAGGGACTGCCGTTTCGAGCCGAGTTCACTCCCACAGCGGGAGCGAACCTCGCTCATTCACTGCCCCTACGTACCGTTCCTGCCTTGCCCCAGCAGCGCAATGGCGAAGCTAGGCACAGCTCGCCCGCAGATCCGTACATCCAGCTTCCTGCCAGCCTCGCCGATTAATCCCAGGTGTATCCCGCCTTCAACGGCCATAACCTTCGCCGCCGGCTGAGCGGTCTTATCGCTGCATGAAAGCGGTACCGGATCAGCTGTATAGGTCATCTCTACGCGAGAGGCGATGTCAGGGTCGGAGCGTACGTCTAGGAGATGAGCCTTAGTCTCGGACGGGAGTGAGGTGAACAGCACCTCGGTCACCTCAAAGCGTATGCGCAAAATCCAGCGCTCATCCTGCGCCCGTCGACGAATTGCAGTGAATCGCCCATGCAGTCCAGGCAAGCCGACCAAGTCTCGCAGCGGGAGCCAAAGGCCGGTGCCTAGACTTAAGCGAGCCGCTTCCGGAACCTGCCGTTCGTGGTGCTCACTACCGGCAGTGTCACTGCCGAACGCTCGCCCATCAAAGCCGTATCGCTCCGGCCAGAGCTCGTGGGGTGACACGCCCAGGCATCGCGCGATGAGTGATTGCAGACCAACATGTGGCGAGCGGCCGAGGCTATCGAAGACCTTTCGCGTCACACCGGCATGATGGGCAAGGTGCTCGAGAACGAACTGTCGCCGTTGCAGCCTTGCCTTGATCCAACGAAGCCGTCCTGGCTCATTGCGAGGACAGTCCTGCAAAGGCTGCGGGCGCGTCTCCCATTGGGCGACATGCATGCCGAAGCCCTCCATACCGGCCTGTGCCGCTGTGGCGCCGCTCAGCTGTTCGAGCAGCGCATCGAAGGCCTGCTGTACAACCTCCGACCACTGTACGCCATAACGCTCCGGGAAGAGCGCTTCCACGGCCACCTGAAGCGTTTCGGCGATAACCGCTTCTGCAGCAGGAAAGGAGCGCCGTGCGGCGGTCCGCAGGTTCGATAACTGATTGCTATCCGCGAGCTGCGTCAGATTGGTTCCGCGCTGAGTGAGCGCCCGCCGGATGGCAGGCCATCGTCTCTCCAATCGATTCGCTTCAAACCACTGGTTCGTCATATCTACCACCTCTGTTAGGGTAGATCGACGTTCCCACGAGTTTTCAAAATGCAAGTCCGCACTCCAGATACCGGGCTAGAGGCGTTAGAGCTTCGCTTACCGCGCTTGTGACTTGCGTATTTCAAAAGGCTGACAGGTTAGGCATTTCTCAGCAGGTTGCCGACCATGTCCACACCTTTCACCTGGCACATCGCGTTCCATTCCGGCTTTACCGCCGATAGCGACCTGCAAGCCGCACTCGACGTCGGGATAGCGATTGGAGTAGTCGCTGATCGCGTGACACTCTGGCTACGTGAAAACCTGCTTCCTTGGCTTGGCTAAGAATACCGCGCAACTGGCCACACTGCTTGTACTATGGAGTGTGCGGATGGTGCGCCGGCAAACATTACCTGCAGTGGGAGAGGGACGCCCGTCAGGACAAAAAACGCTTTGCCTTAGTTATCCAATTATCAGTAGCTGACAATCGGGCTTTTCGGCGCATTTGTGCCGTCCAGTTCCAGCTGAGGAACAACTTGATCAGAGTTTCCCTTAGAGCGCAAAGATCATAGCTCGTAACCCAATACCTCCCGCCTAACGTCTGAGTCAATCGCAACACGAAAAGAACTGCGAACTCTGTGCCGAGGGCTTTATCCGTTACGAGGCCGCTACCTCACCCGGCATCAGTTCATAGGGCGGCTTCCAGCCCGGCAAGGCGCGCAGGCGGGCCTTCCAGGCTTCGATATGGTTAAACGTCTTCAGCGCAATCCCGGTGTCCTCCGGCATGAACACGTATCCGGCTAGCGACAGATCGGCGATAGTCGGTCGCTCGCCGAGCATGAACGACCTGTCAGCCAGGTGCGCATCGACGATGCCATAGGCCGCGACCGCACGCTCGCGGAGGAATCCGGTAACCGGCGTCTCGCCGCTCTGCTTGAGGCCGTAGAGGAAGCGCAGGGTGGCGTATTACGAGGTGAACTTGTGGTTGTCGAAGAGCATCCAGCGCCAGATCTCGCGCCGCTCCTCCTCGTCCCGTGCCCCGAAGCGGCCGGTGTGCCCAGCCAAGTATTCGAGGATAAGCGCCGATTGGGTGAGCCGCCTCCCGGCGTGCTCCAGCACCGGAACCTCGCCTTGGTCGTTGACCGCGTCGCGCCAGTCCTGCTGGCGCGTCTGGCCACTGAAAAAGTCGACGAAAACCGCCTCCCAGTCCTGACGTGTCAGCTCAAGCATCAGCGCGACCTTGTAGGCGTTCCCGGAATCGGCAAAGCAATGCAACCTGAACTCTGACATGACGCTCCTTCCTTGCCCCCGGAAACAGGGCTAACCCGTGAATGATGACGGGCACTCGGAGAAAAACATGTCAGTGCGGCAGGGGTCAATCTGCCATTAGGATCGGCCTCGGTTTCACCCGCTCCCGCTCAGTCGGCCGGGTGCAGCTCGAGCCGGCTTTCGGTGTGCCCGGCTACATCGCTTTCGGACAGGTGCATAGTCTGGTAGCGGCCCTCCACGAACGGTCTTGCCTGGTCCTTATAATGGCGGTCAAAAAGCACGCCGCTCTGGCCCAAGGGCAGTGATCCCAGGGCATCCGCCGGGGCACCCATGTCGATAATGCGGCGGATCGACGGCCCGTAGCTAACCGACCAGGGCGCCGGGCCGGGTGGCGCGGAGAAGTTGTTCGGAACCTCGTGGCTGCCGCCTACCTCGAACGGCCCCACGTTGTACAGCACACCCAGCACCGGCTGGGTACCCAGCGGATGCATCTGGGTCAGACGATGCACCTTGCCCCATTGCCATTGCCGCGGATCGTCGCCGAGGGCAGAGCGCAGATGGTCGATGGTGGCCTTCCAGGCTTTGAGCACGATATCGGCGCGACTTTCTTTGGCCGGGGTGTCGCGGTCATCCCACCAGGGCGAGCGCTCATCCGCGACCAGCTTCGGCATGGCGGTGTCGAGCACGCGGCTACCCAACAGGTTGTCGAACAAGGTATCGCCCAGTTCGTCATGCAGAGTGGCCCGTGCAAGTTCGTAGAAGAGTTGGTTGAACAGCGTGGCCTCCAGCGAGTCCCGCGGATAGTTGCCCTGCCAGTGCGCCAGGAGTTCCAGCCACTGTTGCTGGCGGGTATCGCTGATTTGCTGGCGCAACGTCGGTAGCAACGTCTCCAGGACCCGCGCGGCGTAGTCCGTGCGGTCGTCCAGTTGCAGGGACTCGCTATTGCCAGTGCTCCAGGCGCCGCCTTGGGCAAGCATTCGGTCCAGGCGCTGGCCACGGTTCGGCAGATTGTAATAGCCGGGGATCACCCGGCCGCTGGGCGACGGCGGCTGGGTATTGGCGGAAAGGACGTAGCCACGTTTTGGGTTTTCCTCGTGAGGGTTCTCGGTGAACGGGTAGTAGCCTGCCTTGTCCGCCTGCGTGCTGGCGCCATCAAGGATGAAGGCGGGGTCGACGTTGTCCGGGCGGCGCGGCAAGGCGGCAGCGGCCCACCAGGCGATATCGCCGCCGGCGTTGGCATACAAAACGTTGAGGCCCGGTGCCTGGATGCCGGCGACCGCACTGCGTGCCTTGTCCAGGGTGTCGGCGCGATTCAACCGGTAGAAGGCCTCGACGATCGGATTGGGCGCCTCCAGGTAGGTCCACCAGAGGGCGATGGGCCGGGTGCCAGCGTTTTGGCCCAACACATCGTTGACGATCGGGCCGTGCGGCGAGCGACGCAGGCGCAGCTCGACCGCAGCCTCTCCCTTAACCGCGATGGATTGCGTCTCTTCTTCCAGTGCGACCCATTCGCCGTGGTAAAGCACCTGCCCTGGGTGAGCCGAATCGGTGGTTTCGGCGACTAGGTCGATGTCGTCGTTTTGGAACATGGTCAGGGTCCAGGCGAACGCCTGGTTATGCCCCAGCAGGGCGAAAGGAACGAGGCTCTGGTAGTCGCCGTATAGCTCGAACCCCGGCGCCGAGAGATGGGCCTCGTACCACACCGACGGCGCGGCGAAGCGAATGTGCGGGTCGCCGGCCAGCAGCGGCTTGCCGCTGGCGGTGCGGCTGCCGGCGATCACCCAGCCATTGCTGCCTTCGAACTGCGGCAAGCCGGCGTTGGACACCGCGTCTTCACTCCACTTGGCCAGTGCTGCCATGCCGCGCCAGTCGTTTGCGGTCAGTGGCAGCGTGGCCAGGGCGCCGCCGGGTTGCCAGGTACTGACGAACGGGCGCAGGTAGTCCTCACCCAGGGTGTCGCGGATGTAGGTCAGCAGGGGTTCGGTACGGAAGGCGGCGGCGAAGCTGTAGGCCATGTAGCCAATGACGCTGAAGATGTCCGCCGGGGTGAAGGGCCGGGTTGGGATGCCCAGCAGGTCGAACTCCAGCGGGCGGGCGTGGCTTTGCTGGTACTGATTGATACCCTCCAGGTACGCCTGAATGGCCTGCGCCTCGAGGCTGGCAGGGTCCACCGCGGCGGCCTGGGAATCGGCCCGCTGGCGAATGCGCAGGGTACGGAACAGGGTATCGGTTGGCAGCAGGCGCCGGCCCAGCACCTCGGCCAGCTCGCCGCGGGCCAGGCGACGCAGCATCTCCATCTGGAACAGGCGGTCCTGCGCCTGGACGTACCCAAGGGCGCGATACAGGTCCGTCTCGCTCCCGGCCTGGATATGGGGCACGCCGCGCTCGTCATAGCGCACCGACACCGGCTGGCGCAGGCCGTGCAAGGCCTGCGCCCCCTCGCGCACAGGCTGCTTGCCATGCAGGTACAGGAGCAGGCCCACGGTGACGACCAACAACAATGCAGCGAAGCACAGCATGATGCGTTTGATCACATTCACTTCTCGGGTAGGGAAACGATGCCCGCTCAGGGCGTGCCCGCTAGGCGACGGTTGGCAGCGTGGCGATCGAGCAAGGTGAGCAGCGGCCCGGTCATCATCGTCGTAGCCACAGTCATGATGACGAACAGGGTGAACAAGCGATCGTCGATCAGCCCTAGGCTCTGTCTCAAAAGTCGACGCGCCAACAGCGATCAATGCAGGCCAGAGTGACCATCGCCTTGA
>NZ_WHOV01000221.1:0-2147 GCF_009765395.1 Pseudomonas sp. BAV 4579
GATGGATTCGATCCGCTGCGGCAGGATCGCGATCCGGTTGGCCTGGACCTTCATGGCCGCTTGCTCGACGCCGTTGCCATCCTTCCAGTTATCGAGGACCGCACGGCCTCGATCAACACGCGCATTCCTTTCTGGTACAGCCGGCTATAGCTTTCCGCGTCGCGGTGCCAGAGTTCGACGTTGGCCCAGAAACCGCCGCGATCCTCGTAGGAGCCATCCTGCAGGCGGATGCTGTTATCGAAATAGACGTTCAGCCGGAGCAGGTGCCGCGGATCCTGATTGTCCTTCTGGAACCGCTTGTACTCGGGTGCGGAGCCAATGTTGCCTTCCCATACTACTGCTGTGCCCATGTCAGGCCTCCTGTTGGGATGCGGTGTCTTCGCCGCGGGATTGGATGATCTGTTGCAGCCGTTCGGTGTAAACGGCCGTGGCCTGGGCCATCTTCTCGGCGCACTCGGCGCACTCGGCGCACTCGGCGGCTTGCCGGCCGATGGCGTGGACCAGGCTGATTTGCATGTTCAGAGCAATGCGCTGCAGCTCCATGGCGTGCAGGTCCTGGAGCAGTGTTTCGGTGACCAGGTCGTGGCGGCACAGGTCCGCCCAAAGCCCTACGCCCATCTTTCAGGTCCCGCTCTGCTGCCAGCGCAGAAAGACTGGGCCAGCGGAGGTGTGCTGGTGGGTCATTCGGATCGGCATGAGCGTGAAGGGGAAACGCTGGGCCTGAGCGAGGATCCGCTCCTGGGCCAGGGTGTTCAGATTGGCCTCAAGGGAACGGCACTGCTCGGCCAACTGGTCCAGCTCCCCCTTACCTTTAAAGGGTTTTAAAAGCCTTTTGTAGAAGGGAGCGTGTTGCAGGCTCGCGAAGGCATCCTGTTGCAGGGGCTGGAAGGCAGCCTGTTGCAGACCTGCTGCCCTCGAACCCTGAGTGGACTGTTGCAGTGCCATGGCGATCAGGCCTCACTCATCTCGGTGGCGACGTGAGATCCGGTCAGGGCGCCCAAATGCTCATCCTCGTCGGCGGAGTCGCCATCGAAGCCGTCATCGTCGCTGCTGGAGCTGGCCGGAGCATCGCCTGGACGTTGGATGGCCGGGGCGAACTTGCTACGGCGGGTGCCCTCAAGCACGTCCTGGGGCATTTCCAAGAAGCCGTACATCTCTTTGGCGTTGGTCGCTCGGGCGTTGTTGGCAGCGATGTCGTCGCGCGACGCACCGCTGAGCTGAAGCCTTTGTAGCGTTGGCCCACGCCGTACAGGCGGCGCAGCACGGCGGCGCCTTCGTCCAGCCAACCTTCCTTGGAGCCGTTGTCGATCAGGCCGATGTGCGCGGCCAGGAGGATCCGGCGCACCAGCTCGTCATAGCGGGTGAGCAGATAGACGCCTTTGAAGGCCAGCGGCGAGTTCAGGTACAGCGGCAGCTTGAGCGGTTGGATCGACAGGTTGGTGCCCACGTCCAGCTGCTTGGGGAGCATCGCCATGACCTGGTCCAGTCGCTCGTCGATGGCGGTCAGCTGCTGCTCGGACTCCTCGATCTTGTCCTCGATGATGATGAGGAAGAGATCGGAGTAAGGATCGTCCTTGGCGGCACTGGCGGAGATGCGGTTGATGATGTTGGAGAAGCCGGACAAGCCGATCATGCCGGGCTTGTTGTCGGAGCGCTGCCGACCGAACCAGAGCCGAGACGCATGATGGGTATGCAGGGTGAGGTTTACGCTCGACCTGAGCGAGCCTAGGTTGAGCTGGAAGGTATCAGCCATGAGAAGAATTCCTTGGGTTGTGAGATGACGCTCGGGCAGGGTGCCGAGACTGGCGCTGGAGGGCAGCGAGAAACCGTATTTGGATGCGCGGAGGTTGATCGCCTAAGAAGCTCGTAGATCTAAAGCCGGCTGCATACCACCGGGTTTTTGAGGTGCGGGTGATGCCCAGGTCATAACTCGTGGGCTTCGAAATGCAGATAATTTTCCTGCAATCACCTAAAGCGTCATCGTGGTGGGTGATTCCCGGGGAATCATTGGTGGGAACGTAGTGCTGGATAGGAGATACCCGGGTAACAAGATAATCGGAGATCATTCGCTGCGTCCCCGGCCCATCATCGCCCTTAGGGCTTGTCTGAAAAGTCGTGTTTGCTAGCCTGTTCCTGTGATGGCAATG
>NZ_WHOV01000222.1:0-7032 GCF_009765395.1 Pseudomonas sp. BAV 4579
AGATGTGTATAAGAGACAGGGGCTGGGGTGAGGGCCCGCCCCAAATCGCCGCCGTAGTGTGGAAAACCGCGCAGCGTTTTCCACCTGAGCCTATCCCGAACCCGTGGAATGCAGCCTCCTGCTCGCGCCAGACCACCCCCCTCTCCCCCTAAGAGAGGGCTGGGGTAAGGGCCCGCCCAACACCAATCGTCAGGCCAAGAACCACCCCCCAGACCATCCATCGGCATACCCCCTTCGAGGCTGGCGCCACCCAGCGAGATGCTTATAGTTATCGCAATCCCCATCCTTCAAGGATCCGCCCATGCCCCGTCTGTTGCACGTGATAGGTTCGCCCCGCCAGGATCGCTCCGCCTCGCTGGAAGTCGCCACTGCCTTCATCCAGGCCTGGCAGAGCAAACATCCCGACGCCGAGGTGGATACCCTCGATGCCTGGCATTGCGACCTGCCGGAATTCGACAGTCCTATCCTCGACGCCAAATACGCCGGCATCCAGGGCGAGTCCCTCAGCGCCGAGCAGGCGCACGCCTGGAAGGTGGCCAAGGCGCTGGCACAGCGCTTCAAGGCCGCGGATGTGCTGGTGTTCGGCGTGCCCTGCTGGAATTTCGGCATCCCCTACAAGCTCAAGCAGCTGTTCGATGTGGTCAGCCAGAAGGACCTGCTGTTCACCTTCGACGAGCGCGGCCTCAATGGCCTGCTCGGCGGTCGCCAGGCACTGGTGATCGCCGCCCGCGGTGCGGCCCTGGATCGCCAGGAGCATCAGGAATCCTATCTGCGCACCTGGTGCGAGATGGTCGGCATCGACAGGATGCATACCGTGGTGGTGGAAAAGACCCTGTTCGGTGCCGAGGTCGACCAGGCTTCACGCGACCAGGCCAAACAGGACGCCGTGGCGCTGGTGGGCAAGCTCTGATCGCTGGCTGCAGGGGCCGCCCTCACCCCAGCCCTCTCCCAGAGGGAGAGGGGGCAGTCTCGTAGGTTGGGCTGAGCGCAGCGAAGCCCAACACCCCTCCCCACTCCATACCTCTCAACGATGCCGGGTCGTCGAACTCAGCTTGTACCTGTCGCCCGGATGCAGCAGCCGCACATAGCTGACCAGGTGTTCGTCCGACCAGGTCCGGCGGATCATCGACAGGCAGGCCGCGCCTTCGGCGATGTCCAGCCAGAGTGCGGTCTGGGCATTGGCCAGTACCGCCTCGACGATGTGCTCCACATCGCTGATCGGACAGCTGGCCACCAGCACCTCGTTGGGCGTCTGGCGGCTGAAGTCGCTTTCCAGGTAGTGCGGCACCCAGCGCGGATTGACGTAGCGATCTTCCAGCTGGATGGGCAGGCCGTTCTCGCGATGCACCAGGATGCTGTGGAACACCTGGCTGCCGATCCGCAGCCCCAGGCGCAAGGCCACCTCGTCGTCGGCGGCGATGGCCTCGCTGCGCAGCACCTCGTTGGAATATGCATGCCCCCGGGCGCGTACCTCGGCGGCGATGTTCATCACCTCGTGCAGCGAGGATTCGGCCTTGCGCTCGATGACGAAGGTGCCGAGACCCGCCTGGCGCATCAGGTAGCCCTGCTGCACCAGGCGGGTGATGGCCTTGTTAGCGGTCATGCGGCTGACCGCGAAATCCCGCGCCAGCTGCTCCTCGGTGGGAATCTGGTGATGCACCGGGTAGGCACCACCCTGGATGCGTTCGAGCAGGAAGTCCTCGATCACCTTGTAGCGCGGGGGTGTCGTGCTGCTCACGCGAACTCCAGGCCGAAAAATGGGACGCCTATGATAACGCGCGGTCCGGCGTTCTGGCTGCCGGACCGCATCCCTCTCAGAGACTGGGCAGCAGCCGTGGCGTGACCAGCGCGTTCAGGCAGCCGCTGGCCAGCAGTGCGCTGGCGGCCTCGATGTCGGGGGCGAAGAAGCGGTCTTCCTGATAGTAGGGCACCTGCTCGCGCAGCAGGCTGCGCGCCCTTTCCAGGCGTTCCGAACTCTTCAGGCCGTGACGGAAGTCCAGGCCCTGGCAGGCGCCCAGCCA
This sequence comes from Pseudomonas sp. BAV 4579, assembly GCF_009765395.1. Taxonomy (NCBI): domain Bacteria; kingdom Pseudomonadati; phylum Pseudomonadota; class Gammaproteobacteria; order Pseudomonadales; family Pseudomonadaceae; genus Pseudomonas; species Pseudomonas sp. BAV 4579. Next base: position 2,022 of record NZ_WHOV01000222.1, read on the forward strand.
CTCGATGGCGAGGATGCCGCGCACGTTCTCGGCCATGGCCCACAGTCGCTTGCCGGCATTGGGCGCCATGGACACGTGGTCTTCCTGGTTGGCCGAGGTGGGCAGGCTGTCGACGCTGGCCGGATGGGCCAGGGCCTTGTTGTCGCTGGCCAGGGCCGCGGCGGTGACCTGGGCGATCATGAAGCCGGAATTGACCCCGCCGTTCTCCACCAGGAAGGGCGGCAGCTGGGACATGTGCCGGTCCATCATCAGCGAGGTGCGCCGCTCCGACAGGGCGCCGATCTCGGCCAGCGCCAGGGCCAGGTTGTCGGCGGCCACGGCCACCGGCTCGGCGTGGAAGTTGCCACCGGAGATGACGTCGCCCTCCTCGGCGAATACCAGCGGGTTGTCGGACACGGCGTTGGCTTCCACCTCCAGGACCTCGGCGGCCTGGCGCAACTGGGTCAGGCAGGCCCCCATCACCTGGGGCTGGCAGCGCAGCGAATAGGGATCCTGGACCTTGTCGCAGTTGGCATGGGAACGGGAGACCTCGCTGCTGTCAGTGAGCAGCTCGCGATAGGCCGCGGCCACGTCGATCTGGCCGCGCTGGCCGCGTGCGGCATGGATGCGCGCATCGAAGGGCGCCCGGGAACCGAGCATGGCCTCGACGCTCAGGCCGCCGCAGACCGTGGCCGCGGCGAACAGGTCTTCGCCTTCGAACAGCCCGCGCAAGGCATAGGCGGTGGACACCTGGGTGCCATTGAGCAGCGCCAGGCCCTCCTTGGCGGCCAGGGTTATGGGTTCGAGACCCGCCACCGCCAGCGCCTCGCGGGCCGGCAGCCACTGGCCCCGGTAGCGCGCCTTGCTCTCGCCGATCAGCACCAGCGACAGGTGCGCCAGCGGCGCCAGGTCCCCCGAGGCGCCCACCGAGCCCTTGAGCGGAATGTGCGGATAGACCTCGACATTGATCAGGCCGATCAGGGCTTCGATGACCTGGCGGCGGATGGCGGAAAAGCCACGGGCCAGGCTGTTGACCTTGAGCAGCAGGATCAGCCGCACCAGGTCGTCGTCCAGTGCCTCGCCCACCCCGGCGGCATGAGACAGCACCAGGGAGCGCTGCAGCTTTTCCAGATCCGCCGGCGCGATCCGCGTCGAGGCCAGCAGGCCGAAGCCGGTGTTGATGCCATAGGCAGTCCGGCCTTCGGCGAGGATGTTTTCCACGCAGGCCACGCTGGCATCGATGGCCGGGTAGGCCGCCGGATCCAGCTCGACGCGCAGCGGCTGCCGATAGGCCTGGCGCAGCTGGGCCAGGTCGAGGGTGCCGGGTTTGAGGATCAGGGTATTCATCGATCAGACTCCTTTGCCGATCATGGGCAGATTCAGGCCCTGCGCGCGGGCACAGTCGATGGCGATGTCGTAGCCGGCGTCGGCGTGGCGCATCACCCCGGTGGCCGGATCATTGTGCAGCACCCGGGCGATACGGGCCGCGGCGGCGTCGGTGCCGTCGCAGACGATGACCATGCCGGAGTGCTGGGAGAAGCCCATCCCCACCCCGCCACCGTGGTGCAGCGAGACCCAGGTGGCACCGCTGGCGGTATTGAGCAGGGCATTGAGCAGCGGCCAGTCGGAGACGGCATCGGAGCCGTCCTGCATGGCCTCGGTCTCGCGGTTGGGGCTGGCCACCGAGCCGGAGTCCAGGTGGTCGCGACCGATGACGATGGGCGCCTTGAGTTCGCCGCTGCGCACCATCTCGTTGAAGGCCAGGCCCAGCTTGGCCCGCTGGCCCAGGCCAACCCAGCAGATGCGTGCCGGCAAGCCCTGGAAGGCGATGCGCTCGCGGGCCATGTCCAGCCAGCGGTGCAGGCGGTCATCGTCGGGGATCAGCTGCTTGACCTTGGCGTCGGTGCGCTGGATGTCCTCGGGGTCGCCCGACAGCGCGGCCCAGCGGAAGGGGCCGATGCCGCGGCAGAACAGCGGGCGGATATAGGCCGGGACGAAGCCCGGGAAGGCGAAGGCATCGGCGACCCCGGCTTCCTGGGCCATCTGGCGGATATTGTTGCCGTAGTCGAAGGTGGGGACGCCGCGCTTCTGGAAGTCGAGCATGGCCTGGACGTGCACGGCCATCGACTGCTTGGCGGCCGTGACCACCCCAACCGGATCGGTGACTGCACGATCCCGGTATTCGGCCCAGGTCCAGCCGATCGGCAGATAGCCGTTGAGGGGGTCGTGGGCGCTGGTCTGGTCGGTGACCATATCCGGGCGCACGCCGCGGCGGACCAGTTCGGGCAGGATCTCGGCGGCGTTGCCCAGCAGGGCGACGGAGACCGCGGCACCGGCGGCGGTGTGCCGGGCGATGCGCGCCAGGGCGTCGTCCAGGTCGCTGGCCTGTTCGTCCACATAGCGGGTCTTGAGGCGGAAATCGATACGGCTCTGCTGGCACTCGATGTTCAGCGAACAGGCGCCGGCCAGGGTCGCGGCCAGGGGCTGGGCACCGCCCATGCCGCCGAGACCGGCGGTGAGCACCCAGCGGCCGCGCAGGTCACCCTGGTAATGCTGACGCCCGGCCTCGACAAAGGTCTCGTAGGTACCCTGGACGATGCCCTGGCTGCCGATGTAGATCCAGCTGCCGGCGGTCATCTGGCCGTACATGGCCAGGCCCTTGGCATCCAGTTCGTTGAAGTGCTCCCAGCTGGCCCAATGCGGTACCAGGTTGGAGTTGGCGATCAGCACCCGCGGGGCGTCGGCGTGGGTCCTGAATACCCCCACCGGCTTGCCCGATTGCACCAGCAGGGTCTCGTCGTCGCCCAGTTCCTTGAGGGTGGCGACGATGCGGTCGTAGCTTTCCCAATCGCGCGCCGCCCGGCCGATGCCGCCATAGACCACCAGCTCCTCGGGATTTTCCGCAACCGCGGGATCGAGATTGTTCATCAGCATGCGCAGCGGCGCCTCGGTCAGCCAGCTCCTGGCATTGAGCTGGGTGCCGCGGGGGGCGCGGATCTCACCTTCACGAAAGCGGGTCATGGAAGCTTCCTCTCTTGTTGTTCGCGGCCGGCCCTAGAGGTCCAGTGCCAGGGTATGGATCAGCCGCGCCGCGACCCGGGCCGTGCGGCCGTCCTGGTCGAGCGCGGGATTGAGTTCGGCCACGTCGGCCAGGCGCAGCTTGCCGCTGGCCTTGAGCCGGCGGATCAGGGGTTCCAGCAGTGCGAGGCTCACGCCGTGGGCGGCGGGGGCGCTGACCCCGGGTGCATCGCCGGCGGGCAGCACATCCAGGTCGAAGGTCAGATAGAGGGCATCGCAGCGAGCCGCAAAGGCGTCCAGTTCGGCGCCGATCCGTTCCAGGCTGCCCTCGCGGATCTCGTGGTCTTCGCGGATCAGCACGTCCAGCTCGGCGGCACGCCTGAGCAGGGTGCGGGTATTGGCCGCCAGGCTCAGCCCCAGGCAGGCATAGTGGAAGGACCAGCCATGGCGGGCGCAGTGCGCGGCGATCTGGGCGAAGGGCGTACCGGAGGTCGCTCCCCGCGCCGGATCGCGCAGGTCCAGGTGGGCGTCGAAATTGACGATGCCGATGCGCGGCTTGGGCAGGGTCCTGGCCAGGTGCAGCGCCAGGCCCAACCAGCTGGCCCAGGCCACCTCGTGACCGCCTCCCAGCACCAGGGGCAGATGGCCCGCGGCGAGCAACTGGCGTACGCCATCGGCCAGGCGCGCCTGGGCGCCTTCCAGATCGCCGTCAGTACAGCAGACATCGCCGGCGTCATAGGCCGGCCCCTGCCGCTGCCAGGCCACATTGGCCAGGGCCCGCCGCAGGGCGCCAGGACCCTCGGCAGCGCCGGGGCGACCCTGATTGCGCCGCACGCCCTCGTCACAGGCAAAGCCCAGCAGGGCTACGCCGGGCGCGCTGTCCGCGGCGAGTGGCTGGATACACTGATGCCAGCGCAAGGCATCCAGCTCAGGATCGATGCGACCGCTCCAGGTTTCCATGGCCTGGCGATCAGCGAGCATGCTGCACCTGCCCGGCGAAGATGCGCTGCCGCAGGCGGCCCGGACGCACCTCATAGGCCAGCTCCGCCGGCTGACCGACGTCCCACAGGCAGAGATCCGCCGGGGCGCCCGCCTGGATACGACCCAGCTCCGGGCGCCCCAGGGCCTGGGCAGCGTGGGCGGTCAGGCCGGCCAGGGCTTCGCGAGGGGTCAGGCGAAACAGGGTGCAGCCCAGGTGCGCGATCAGGGTGGGCAGATAGAGCGGCGAGATGCCGGGATTGGCGTCACTGGCCAGCGCCATGGGCACCCCGTGGCGACGCAGCAGTTCGACCGGTGGCTGTTGAGTCTCGCCCAGCATCAGGAAGGCGCCGGGCAGCAGCACGGCGACGGTGCCGGCGGCGGCCAGGGCGCGCACCCCGGCTTCGTCGAGATACTCCACATGGTCCGCCGACAAGGCGCCCAGCCGTGCGGCCAGGGCGCTGCCGCCCAGGTTGGACAGCTGCTCGGCATGGGCCTTGATCGGCAGGCCGTGCGCCCGTGCCGCCTGGAAGACCCGCTCGCACTGAGCCGGCGAAAAGGCGATCCCCTCGCAGAAGACGTCCACCGCATCGGCCAGCCCTTCGGCCACCGCGGCCGGGATCATCTCCTGGCAGACCAGCTCGACATAGCCGTCGGCATCACCCTGGAATTCCGGCGGCACGGCATGGGCGCCCAGCAGCGTGGTGATCACCCGGACCGGTAGCGCCTCGCCCAGCTGGCGGGCGACGCGCAACAGCTTGAGTTCGTCGGCCACCGTCAGGCCGTAGCCGGACTTGATCTCGACGGTGGTGACGCCCTCGTCGATCAGCGCCTGCAAGCGCGGTCGGGCGACGGCGAATAATTCGGCCTCGCTGGCCGCCCGCGTCGCGCGCACCGTGCCGAGGATGCCACCACCGGCCCGGGCGATCTCGGCGTAGCTGGTACCTTCCAGCCGCCGCTCGAATTCCCCGGCGCGCTGGCCGGCATGGACCAGGTGGGTGTGGCAATCCACCAGCCCGGGCGTCATGACCCCGCC